>NZ_JBQTDC010000003.1:0-195930 GCF_052353045.1 Halomonas sp. AOP7-B1-5
CGCGCCTCGGGGGATTTTTTTTGCTTATAATTCACCACTCACCACTCACCACTCAATAGGTTTGCCTGCCCAGTCCCAAAAGCTACCGCTTTCTTCTGGGGTGCGCTTGTTAATGACATCCAATAGCTGACTAGCAACGAAGCCGGGAGTAAACAGCTTTTCGTTAGGCACCCGGGACTGAAACGGCTCTGAGAGAGGTGTGCAGGTTGTGCCTGGATGTAGGCATAAGACTATTGACGCCTTGTTAAGCCTTTTTAATTCAATCGCCGCCGTTTTGAGCAACATGTTGTGCGCTGCTTTGCTGGCTCGATAGCTATACCAGCCCCCGAGTTGGTTGTCTGTGATGGAGCCAACCCTGGCGGATAGGCTGGCAACAATACAAGCGTGTGTCCCTTTAAGAGAGGCTGATAACGCAGCGATCAGTAAAGCTGGCGTAAAGGCATTAACGTGCATGAGAGCCTGCAGGTTACCAGCAGTCAATTGATCTAGCCGCTTTTCGGGTTGAAGGTGCTGAGTGTCATCATGCAGTAAGCCGATGGCGTTAAAAAACAGATGTACTGGCTGCCCGTTTAGTTTTTCCCGCAGTGCAAAGCGCCCTTCCTCAGTAGTTACATCCAATGGGAGTGAAGTGACACGTTCATCGGCAATATCAAGTGGCTGACGACTAACGGCAATAATAAGGCCCACTTGAGAAGAGGATAAAAGGTGCTGTAATACGGCATGACCAATGCCACCAGAGGCGCCGGTAACTAAAACCGTGTAGCGGTCAGGAAGGTAGTCCAGCATAAATAAGCCTAATAGAGTAAGTTGGCTCTCATTCAAGTTGCACGCTGGATATTTGTCTAGAAGGAGTTTAGAGCAGATTATCTGTATTGAAGAAAATAGTTACGCTGATGCGTTGATTCTTCCCGGTTGAGCATTATTACGGCCATCGGGTTTATAGAGTGTTTTTTCTGCGATTTGACGAATATAGTTCAACATGTCCTGGTTATGCTTCATACGTACCGAAAGCATTTGCCCAGTTAGTTCGTTCATGCGCGCAACCCGTTCACTCTTTTCAAGTAACGTTGCCCAGGCCGTTTGGCAGCCAGCATCGTTAGCAGCCTTATTAGCTCCGCTGGCATTATCTTCATAGCCAAGACGTTTTTGAACACTGCGACGCAGTGTTTCAATACGCTCAATCTCTGTCAGTAGTGCTTGCTTGTCTTCTGCAACATTGGCGAGTGCTGCACCATCAATATCACCCGGCGTTAGAAGCGTTTGCTCACGCGATAGTAGAGCTACTAGCTCATCAAGGCGTTGCTGTTGATCGGAAAGCAAACGGGCAAGACTCATAATAATTTACCTTATGACTCTGAAAGATTAGCAATTAAGCCGTCAGCAATGCGGGCAGCGTCCATTTCAAGACGGCCTTCACGGATGGCATCACGAATTTCCTGCACTTTCGCGACGTCGACGTCATAGGTTTCGTCGACTTGTGAGTGGCTAAGCTGAGTCGATTCACGCGCTGAGCTGCTCGCTTCAACCGGTTTAGAGCCACCCGCTTTCTGTGTTTCATCACGCTGCTGTGCTTGGTTAGAGCGAAGCAGTGAATTGAGATTATCAATTTTCACGTTGTGTGCCTTTATGGTCAACGTCTGTGTATTCTGCGCCTGTGATATTAGCTATCGGCCTTAATGGTTAAAACTTTAGACACATAATTAAAAATCCACCATTAAAATACCTGGCTCGATAACGCGGGCAGTCACCAATTCGCGTGTATTAAAGCGTACACGAACTCGGTCTCCCTGGGCGCCACTCTCCAATGCTTCACCCTCGCGCGAAACACGAAATGAGCTGCCTTGTGCTATGACCGTAACGCGCTGACCGCGTTCCACAAGCGAAGGTGCCTGCAGGAAATGATTTTGAAAAGCACTGCCGCTTCGAATTTGGCGCTGTGCAATTTTGCCGACGATTTCCGCTTTATCGATGAGTGCTTGAGAAGAAAGGTTGCTCAAATTACCACTCTGCTGCACAAGCATGTCCGGCGTAATTAACGTGCCCCGTTCAATATCATGCTGTGCTACCCAGTAGCTGCCAATAACATCTATTTGCGCCTGCAGGTAGCGCACCTGCTGGTGTGTCTCACCACACCTGACGCCTACCGAGACGCGGCCAATAGGGGATTGGCCCGCATTAGGCAGAAAAGGCTCCGGTTGAACACAGGGGGGGAGATGTGGTGAGGGCGGGCGTAGCTCAATCACAACCTCTTCCCCCAGTGATTGGGTCTGCTGATACAGAAACTGATGTACTTGTTGAAGAAGAGCATCATCGGCATACGCATGTGAAAAGCAAAACAAACAAGCGCCTATTAGAAAGTAACGCTTGAACACTGCCAAGCAGCGACGTGTAACGCGCAGCGGATATGACATGGTGGGAGCTCAGAAGGGAAAAACAACGAATTTAGCCAATGAGTGTAACTTTAGCTGATGAGTGTAGCGAAAAAGTATTAAACGAAACAGGCGAAATGCTGGTGTAAATACTAGCTGTTCCATGCTTTGAGCTGACAGGCAGGCGCGTATTCTCCACCCTCAATAAATTTCATTTTATTTTTGCCTCCCAGCTAGCGAGGGCTTGGCATGATTGATCAATTAGAATCCGCCTTTAACTACCATCAGCAGGCGTTAGGCTTGCGGCAATCAAGGCATGAAGTATTGGCTGCCAACATCGCGAATGCTGATACGCCTAACTATAAAGCGCGCGATATCGATTTCGCCAGCGAATTGAAAAAAGCCGTTGAAGGTGGTGCATCCCAGCCAAACAATAACGGCGGTTTAACGCTATCGCGTACTTCTGAACGGCATATGGCTGGCACTGGCCCCGCTTGGCGAGGCGCAGGCAGTACGGAATTGCTATATCGGATTCCTGACCAACCCAGCCTAGATGGCAATACGGTTGATATGGATCGTGAACGCACTCAATTTGCTGACAATGCCGTACGTTACCAAGCGGCGCTTACGATTATGAATCGCCGTATCCAGGGTCTGAAAAACGCCATGCAGCCTGAATAAACCGGCTGATTGCGTAGGAGATAAATGATGTCGATGTTTTCAGCGTTTGATGTTGCCGGTTCTGCCATGAGCGCTCAGTCCCAACGTATGAACGTGACCGCCAGTAATATGGCCAATGCCGATAGTATTGCAGGGCCAGATGGTGAAACGTATCGCGCGAAGCAGGTTATGTTTGAAGCGCAGGCGCAAAACACCCGCTACGGCGTAGGTGGCGTGAGAGTCTCCGAAATCGTTGAAGACGATTCTCCCTTGCGCCTTGAATACATGCCGCATCATCCTGCCGCCGATGAAGACGGCTACGTGGCGAAACCCAACGTAGAGCCGGTACACGAAATGGTTAATATGATTTCTGCCTCTCGTTCCTACCAAGCGAATGTCGAGGTCTTCAATACGACAAAGCAAATGATGATTCAGACGCTTTCGCTGGGTGAGGGATAAGCATGAATAATATTGATACAAGCGTCGTTAGCAGTATTAACAGCGGTGGTGGCTCCAATGGCCTTTCAGCTCGGCAGTCAGATGAGCTTAGAAATAGCTTCATGACGCTACTAATTACCCAGCTGCAAAACCAAGATCCGTTAAAGCCGATGGAAAATTCGGAAATGACGTCGCAGTTGGCTCAAATTAATACCGTAAGCGGGATCGAAGAACTTAACTCCACGCTTGAAGGCATTACTCAGCAGATGGATGCGGCGAAAGCCTTGCAGGCAGCTGGGTTGATCGATAAAGCGGTATTGGTGCCTGGCAATAATGTGATGGTCAGTGTCGATGAAGAGAACGGCTCTTACGCAACGCCTTTTGGTATTGAGCTGGATTCAGCCGCTGAAAAAGTTGTCGTCACGGTTACCAGCAAGGCAGGTGAGGTGCTTTATACCAAGGACCTGGGCGCGGTGGCGGCAGGTGTTGAATCCTTTAGCTGGGGCGGATTGACGAACGATGGTGCCGCAGTACCGGCAGGTGCCTACAACGTTAATTTCAAGGCCACAAATGCAGAAGGCGAGTTGATGGAGTCTCGAGCGCTTAACTATGCCCTGGTACAAGGTGTATCGCCTGGGACCGGTGGAGATAATGTTCGCCTAGATCTTGGCGCGATCTATGGCCAGGTCACCCTGGATCAGATTAAACAAATTCTGTAATTACCTGCTAAACGCTAATTTTCTTAGGGGAACATTATGAGCTTTTCACAAGCACTCAGCGGTCTCAGTGCGCAACAGCAAAAGTTAGGCGCGATTGGTAATAATATTGCCAACTCGCAAACAGTCGGTTTCAAGAGCTCTAACGTGCAATTTGCTGATGTGTATGCAGAGTCGCGCATTGGGCTAGGTGTACGAACATCTGCAGTATTGCAGAACTTTAGCCAGGGCAACGTAGAGTCAACGTCACGTAATATGGATTTGGCGATTTCCGGTGAAGGTTTTTTCCGGTTTCAACAGTCTAGTGGTGAAGCAGCTTATTCACGCAACGGACAGTTAACCATGACGGCGGATGGTCGCTTAATTAATGCCCAAGGTGCCCAGCTTATGGGGTATCCGGCGGATGCAGAAGGCAACGTTCAAGTGGGCGGCAATGTTGTCCCCTTGAATATTCCACCAGGCGACCTTCCTGCAAATGCATCGACAGCCCTGAATGTTTCCCTGAACCTGAATTCAGGTCAACCGATCATTGATGCTGATTTCGATGCCGAAAATGCCAACACGTATAACTACTCCACAAATGCAACCGTTTTTGACTCTCAGGGTAATGCCCGAAATCTCGCGTTGTATTTTACTAAAACAGCTGACAACCAGTGGTCTGTAAATGGACGCCTCTCTGGTGGGCCTGCGGGAAGTGGAACGTACGACGTTGCGCTAGGGGGGCTAACATTTAATCAAAATGGTGTCTTGCAAGAGGATAATACTAATAACGCCCTATTTGACGATACTGAGTTTGGTGAAGGCAACGCGCTCGCTAACTTAGATATAGATCTTAGTTTTGAAGGTAGTACGCAGTTTGCCAATAATTCGACCGTCAATGACGTTATCCAGGATGGGTATACGTCTGGTTCATTAGTGGGTATTACTTTTGAGAATGACGGCACCGTCATGCGTAACTATTCCAATGAGCAGTCTCGTGCCGCTGGGCAAGTTGCTTTGGTAACGTTCCGTAATCCAGAAGGGTTGCGACCTGAAGGTAATAATCTTTGGACCGCAACAGGTTCTTCAGGACAAGAGCTGGTCGGTGCACCAGGCGAAGGTTTACGTGGCATGATCCAGCCCAGTGCAACGGAGACCTCTAACGTCGACATGGCGCGTGAGCTGGTTGATATGATCGTCGCGCAGCGCTCTTACCAAGCTAACTCACAGACTATCAGCACCCAGGATGAGCTCCTGCAAACCATTATTAACCTTTAATAGTGGGTCATTTCTGTAAGGAGTAAGTGGTATGGATCGGATGCTTTATACCGCCATGAGTGGCGCTAAACACGCCATGGATCAGCAGTCCGTGGTGACCAATAACCTGTCGAATGTGACGACTACCGGGTTTCGTGCCCAGCTGCAGGCCGCACGCTCTGTGCCTGTGCAGGGAGAAGCGTTATTGGCAACGCGTACGTCAGTAGTAACCACGACGCCGGGCAGCGATTTTTCCCAGGGGCCGGTCGAGTTTACGGGCCGTGCGCTGGATGTAGCCATGCAGGGCAACGCCTGGATGGCGGTATTGGCAGACGATGGCACTGAAACCTACACCAAGCGCGGTGACCTCCAGCTAGACAGCGATGGCGTACTGCTTAACGTCGGGCGGCCGGTTATGGGAGACGGTGGTCCGATTGCTGTGCCTCAAGGCGCTCAGGTATCCATCGGCGCTGATGGTACGATCAGTGCCATTCCCGAAGGTGAAGGCCCTGAAGCGTTGGTTGAAGTTGGCCGTATCAAGCTGGTAACGCCTGATGAACTCGCGCTGACGCGTGGCGATGATGGCCTGTTTCGTGGCCCCCTCAATGAAGAGGGCGTGGCAGGTGCCCTTCCAGGCGACGAGAACGCTCGCCTGGTCAGTGGTGCACTTGAGGGCAGCAACGTCAGCGCAGTGGATGCCATGGTATCGATGATCGATGTTGCCCGGCGCTACGACATGCAAATGAAAATGCTCAGCACCGCTGATGAAAATGCTCAGCGCGCCAACAGTATTCTCTCTATTCAGGGCTAAACCCTAGCCGCTTACCCAAGGGAACACGAATTCTCATGATTACTTCTTTGTGGACCGCCAAGACGGGGCTGGAGTCTCAGCAGACGAAGCTGGACGTTATCTCCAATAACTTGGCCAACGTCAGCACCAATGGATTCAAGCGCTCACGTCCGGTTTTTGAAGATCTGCTGTATCAGAACATGCGCCAGCCTGGCGCGCAGAATAATATTCAGGACCGTCTGCCTTCAGGTATGCAGGTAGGCACGGGAGTGCGTGCTGTCGCCACGGAGCGACTACATACCCAAGGCGGCCTGGAAGAAACCGGCAATTCGCGTGATATTGCCATTAACGGTGAAGGTTTCTTCCAGGTATTACTACCTGATGGGACTAACGGCTACACCCGAGATGGTAGCTTCCAGCTCAATGAAAATGGCCAGATGGTGACGGCAAACGGTTATCCGTTAGAGCCTGCTATTTTTATTCCTGAAAATGCGCTGTCGGTGTCTATTGGCGAAGATGGTACGGTCAGCGTTCGTCAGCCAGGAATAGCCCAGGATGCTAATATTGGCCAAATCAACGTCGCGTCGTTTATTAATCCGGCCGGCTTAGAAAGCGTGGGCGGCAACTTATATCTGGAAACCGGCGCATCGGGAGCCCCTAACCAAAATGCACCCGGTAATAATGGCGCTGGACGCCTGTTTCAAGGCTATGTTGAAACCTCAAACGTGAATGTCGTAGAAGAAATGGTCAGCATGATTCAGACACAGCGTGCATATGAGATTAACAGTAAAGCGGTATCTACCAGCGATGAAATGCTGGCACGCTTAAGCCAGTTATAAGTGCGCGTTGAGGTTTATTGAGCCATGCGGGAATTTCACCACGTTAGCCGTCGGCTAGGCGTCATCGCTTTGCTGTTTTTTATATTGCTGGCCGCTGGCTGCGCGCAGATACCCCGCGCCTCAGTTGTGGGCGAGCAGGAGCAGATTGATATCGTGGATCGTCCGCCGCCTGTTGCCAATGGGTCCATCTACCAGTCGCGGCGTGGCTATCAGCCATTGTTTGAAGACCGCCGACCTAGAGCCATGGGCGATATCCTCACCATCGTGCTGGATGAGCAGGTAAGTGCAAGCAAAAATGCTAGTACCAACGCGGCCCGGGCAGGTAGCTCTTCGCTGACACTGGCGCAATTACCGGATGTACTGGATACCCTGGCCGAATATGGTTTTGATGTTTCGGGTGCCAGTGATTTTACCGGTGGCGGCGGGGCGCAAGCGACGAACTCTTTCACCGGCACCATCACGGTGTCCGTACTGGAAGTCATGAATAACGGCAACTTGCGAGTCAGAGGGGAGAAGCAGATAGCCATCAACCAGGGAACCGAATTTATTCGTTTCTCGGGCGTGGTTAACCCCCGAACGATAACGACACAGAATACGGTGCCATCAACACAAGTCGCGGATGCCCGCATCGAATATGTTGGCGATGGCTATATCAATGAAGCGCAGCATATGGGTTGGCTGCAGCGCTTTTTCCTAAATGTTTCGCCTTTCTAGCGATGTCTGGAAAAACCAAACAGCAGAGTAATCTAGAGTGATGGCAATGCGGCTAAACGGTGTTAAATCCATTAAAAGACAGCTAGCTCAACTAGGTAGCGTTCTGCTTGTGTGCCTGCTTGCCTTTCCGGCCCATGCTGAACGCATCCGCGAGCTGGCCACCTTTGCCGGCGTGCGCGATAACCAACTAGTGGGTTACGGGCTGGTCGTGGGCCTGGACAGCACCGGTGACCAAACGACTCAGGCACCGTTTACCGGCCAGAGCTTGACGAACATGCTGTCACAGCTGGGCGTGACTATCCCGCCGGGTACCAATATGCAGCTGCGTAACGTAGCGGCCGTCATGATAACCGCTGATCTTCCCCCCTTTTCGCGCCCCGGCCAGCGTCTAGATATTGTCGTTTCGTCGATTGCCAACGCGCGTAGCCTGCGCGGCGGTACACTCTTGATGTCGCCGCTGAAGGGGGCTGATGGTGATACCTATGCGATTGCCCAAGGCAATATGCTGGTAGGTGGTGCGGGTGCCCAGGCCGGTGGAAGTAGCGTGCAGATCAACCAGCAGGCCTCAGGGCGTATCCCCGGCGGAGCGCTGGTTGAACGTGAGGTGCCGTTGAACCTGGGGGGCAATGGCGGCTTACTGGAGCTGCAGCTGAACGATGCTGACTTTGGTACCGTGCAGCGCATGGTAACGGCCATTAATAGCGAGTTTGGCCAGTCGGTTGCCTATGCTCGCGATGGCCGTGTGATCGCTTTGGATGGCCCACTTGACCCTAACGCGCGGGTCAATTTCATGGCGCGGGTCGAGAATGTCCAGGTCACGCCCACAGAAGCCCCGGCGCGAGTGGTACTGAATTCGCGCACGGGCTCTGTGGTGATGAATAGCGCCGTGACGCTGCGCCAGGCCGCGGTTGCCCATGGCAGCCTGTCGATCATGATTGATACGCGCTTTGGTGTGAGTCAGCCAGCGCCCTTAGGGCAGGGGCAAACCGTGGTGGTGCCGGATGCCGATATTAATATCGAGCAGCAGGAGGCCTATCTTCAGATTGTTGAAGGTGCGCAGCTTAATGAAGTAGTGAACGCCTTGAATGCGCTGGGTGCCACGCCGCAGGATCTGATGTCGATTCTGGAAGCGCTGAAAGCGTCCGGCTCGCTTCGCGCTGAGCTGGAGGTCATCTGATGAGTATTTCCAATGACATGACCAGCCAGTTTGCACTCGATGTGCAGGGCTTTCAGCGCTTGCAGCATACCGCTCGAATGGACCCTGAAGCCGGTGTGTATTCGGCCGCCCAGCAGTTTGAAGCGCTTTTCGTACAAATGATGATGAAGAGTATGCGTGACGCCATCCCCACCTCCGGTTTACTGAGCAGTAGCACGACCGATACCTACCAACAGATGTTGGACCAACAGTGGTCACAGGTAATTGCGTCTAAAGGTATGGGGTTAGCCGATGTGTTGGTAGACCAGCTAAAGCGCCAAGGCGTTGTAGGTAACGCTAATAACGCTGACCAAGAGCTACAAACGCTAATTGCGGGCATCCCTCGTGGTACGCCTCGCGTGCTGGATGGGGCGCTACAGCCTCAAGATGAGCGTGCTGTAGGCGCTCAAGCCACTAGCCGATTCTTGAGCGAGCTTGAAGCAATACGTCAGGGCACCATCGTCGAAGAAAGCCAGCCGATCACTATTAATGCTCCGGTAACAACAGTCAATGCGCCTGATCACGTGCAGCGATTTATGGAAAAACTAGCGGTACCCGCTCAAGCTGCCAGTGCGGCCAGCGGAGTGCCTGCAGAGCTTATTCTAGCTCAGGCGGCGCTTGAAACCGGCTGGGGGCGGCATGAAATACCGACTCATCGGGGAGGCAATAGCCATAACCTGTTTGGAATCAAGGCAGGTAGCCACTGGCAGGGCGAGACAACGGATATCGTGACTCACGAATATATTAACGGTCGGCGTACCCAGGTCGTTGATACGTTCCGGGTATATGATTCGTTTGAACATTCGCTTACCGACTATGCCAACCTGATCGGTAATAATCCTCGCTATGCTGGTGTTGTGCAGGCTGCTAATGCCGAGCAGGCAGCCCATGCCCTGCAGCAGGGTGGTTATGCAACTGACCCGCGCTATGCACAAAAATTGGTCGCCGTCATGAATACCATGGGGCCAGTAACACAGAGTACTTTCTTAGCTGATTCGCGCTAACGGGGCTCAAGTTTTTCAGGGCGCTGCCGATAAATTATCCATCGGCCCAAGGATATGAACCATGAGCATGTTTTCTGTTGGCTTAAGCGGCCTTAATGCCGCCCAGAATGCCCTCAACACCACCAGTAACAATATTAGTAATATTTTTACTCCCGGCTATAACCGCGAACTCACCCAGCTGGGCGAAGGGCGTGTGAGTGGCGGTGTTCAAGTCAATGCTATTGAGCGACAGTTCAATATTTATGTCGCTAACCAGCTAAACAATGCGAAAACACAATCGAGTGCGCTTGAGACCTATAACAATCAGGTTTCGCAAATCGATAATCTGCTGGCCGACCGAGCAGCTGGCTTATCGCCGTTGATGCAGGGTTTCTTCTCTTCGCTGGAAGATCTTGCAAGCTCGCCGTCTGACCCCGCCGCTCGGCAAGGCGTATTAGGTACAGCCAATACATTGAGTGCTCAGTTCCGTTCTTTTGATGGCTATCTGCAGGATATGCAGAGCAATATCAATAGCCAAATCAAAGACGAAGTTACCCAGATCAATAATACGACAGAGCAGATTGCGGGCTTAAATAAAGAGATTGCCTTGGCTCGTGCGCGAACAGGCGAAGCGCCTAATAGTTTGCTTAACCAGCGCGATAAAATGGTTTCCGATCTTAACGAGCGGATGGATCTGCGTCTAAATATTCAAGACGGCAAAACCTATAACATTAGTTTGCCCAATGGCCAGCCACTGGTAACGGGAACAAACTCATTCCAACTTGAAGCAGTGAAAGCTGATTCTGACCCACAGCGTACGGTAGTCGGTTATCGTGATGGTGGTAATAATTTAACGAAGCTAGACGAGTCAACGATCAAAGGTGGTGCGTTAGGTGGGTTAATGTCCTTCCGCTCAGAAACGCTGGACAAAACTCAAAATCAGATTGGCCAACTAGCTGTTTCGCTATCCGTTGCGTTTAACGAGCAGCATAAAAAAGGCGTAGATCTGGATGGTGAGCAGGGCGGTGACTTTTTCTCCGTACGTGCGCCACAAGGTTACGCCAACGAGAAAAATATCGGTAATGCTGATGTGACGGTGACATTTGACGCCGCCAATATCGACCAGCTTAAGGCAACTGATTACACCGTTCGTTTTGAAGACAATGCGCCTGTCGTTACACGTAATGATAGTGGGCAAGTCGTAGCGTTTGATCAAGAATCTTGGGATAACGGTAATGAGTTGAAATTTGGCGGTATCAGTGTTGAATTTAACGGTAGTGCGCGCTCCGGTGACCGTTTCGAAATCCAGCCTGTACGCCGTGCCGGTAACGGAATGGAAGTTAATATTGCTGATGTGGACAAAATAGCCGCTGGTGATGCGGGGCTTGATGACCAAGGCGGCAGCCCGCTTAACTCATTTAAAAGCACGGGCAATTTAGATGTTAGCGAGTTAAGCACAGCATCCGGCGCTTTTTCTGAGAATAAGCAATATCAGCTAAAGGTGGATGAGGAAGGTACGCTGACACTGACGCCTGAAGCAAGAATCACCGTTGACGGTGCAGTCTTTGATGCATCTGAAGATAAGTTATCAGCTGGAGATGCTATTGTTATTGATGGCATCAGTTTTACGCTGGATGAACTCCCAGACGAGGATGCAACGGCAACGTTAACCGTCAGCCAGAACATTATCGCAGCCACTGGTGATAACCGTAACGCATTGGCCCTGCAAGAACTGCAGAGCAAGTCCGTGGTGGGTGGCTCCGCTTCAGTGAGCGGTGCTTATGCATCGATTGTCAGCGATGTCGGTAACCGCACTAATATTACTCAGGTCAACCTGGATGCGCGCCAAGGCCTAACCGATCAGTTGCGTGCTGTTCAGCAGTCTGAGTCGGGCGTTAACCTGGATGAAGAGGCCGCCAACCTGATTCGTTACCAGCAGTACTATATGGCTAACGCTCGTGTCATTGATACGGCGGGCACCATTATGGATACCATCTTGAACCTGCGCGGCTAATTCTGGAGCTTAAATTATGCGTATTAGTACCGTTACCATGTTTGAGCAAAGCACGGCGTCCATGAACCGCCAGCAGAGCGATTTTTTAAAGGTGAGCCAGCAGATCGCCAGCGGTCGTCGGGTGGTGAATCCTTCAGATGATCCGCAGGCGGCATCACGTGCCGTTGGTGTTGATCAGTCGATCGCCATCACAGAGCAGTATGCGGACTCGCGCGTTTCTGCTCGCAATTCGCTTTCTCAGACAGAAAGCATATTAAACAGCGTGAGTGATGCGGTCACTAGTGCCAAAACACTGCTAATCCAGGCCTCCAGCGATACCCTAAGCAACGCTGACCGTGAGTCGATTGCCAGTGAGCTAAAAGGGGTTTATGAAACGCTGATTGGCCAGGCTAATGCTACCGATGGCAATGGACGCTATCTGTTTGGTGGCTATAAAGATAATGCGCCGCCTTTTGTTAAAACGGCTGAAGGTAATGTTGAATATAGTGGCGATGTCAATGGTCGTCAGCAGCAGGTTGACGCCTCCCGCTTAATGCCTGTTACCGAAAATGGTAAAACTATTTTCCAAAGTGTGCCCAGTGGTGCTGGCTATATTGCAGAAGCTGTCAAAGAAGATGGCACACGCAACACGGGTAGCGTGACCTTTAGTGGCCCCCAGGTCACAGACGTTAGCGATGACAATTATGGGGATGACTACCGTGTCGCCTTCGGCGGAACGGAGGATGCGCCCACCTATACAGTACAGCGTTTTGACGAAGCCACAAATGCCTGGTCTAACGTAGAGGATCATGTTGATCAGCCCTATACTGGCGGCACGGATACACAGCAGCTCTCGTTCGGCGGAGTGAAAGTCTCATTAGAAGGCCAGCCGCAGTCAGGTGACCAAATTTTAGTCGCCCAGGCAGGCAGCGATCAGCGCGAACCGGATCTGTTTAAAACGCTAGAGTCGGCTATTCGTGTATTGGAAACCCCAGCCGAAAGTACCAGTGAGCGAGCGGAACTGCGCAATACCTTGAATACCTCAATGCGCGATTTGGATAACGCACTGGATAACGTATTGACGGTACGTGCCTCTGCTGGTGCAAGGCTGAATGAGCTGGATGTTATTGATGCAGTTGGTAGCAACCGAATGATGAACTATACGCAGACATTATCAGATTTAGTCGATCTTGATTACGCCGAGGCGATTTCTGAGTACAGTTTGCGTCAGGTTGGCTTGCAGGCATCGCAAAAAGCATTTGTCGATATTAAAGGTATGTCTCTGTTCGACTATATGTAATTGTAAGCCACAGATAGACATCGCTATTTAAAGCCCCTGTGCCTTTTAGGCATGGGGGCTTTGATATAGGGGCTTTAGTTTATGGGTGCCATTGTTTCTATTAAGGTTTGCATCATTCCAAGCGCTTGGCTAAAGAGAGACTGCAAAAAACGTCCGATATCGTTCATCAATACCATTAAAAGAGTAATACCTACGGTTAGTGAGGTGGGAAAGCCGATATTGAAAACCGTAAGTTGGGGGGCGGAGCGGTTAAGAATGCCGAGCGCCAGGTTAATAATCAGCAGGGCGCCTACCAGTGGCAATGCCAATAACATGCCGGAGGCAAAAATGGTACCTGCGTAACGGGCAAGAAGCTCAAAGGCGCCAGGGTTTAAGCCTCCTATGCCAATGGGTAAGGTCACAAAACTCATAATCAGCGTTTCAAGTACCATTAAATGGCCATTAAACGCTAAAAACATCAACAGCGTAATCATATATAAAATACGCGAAAGCACCATGATGTTGGTGCCGCTTGAAGCATCAAAAAAGGTCGCAAATGCTAGCCCCATCTGCAAACCAATATACTCCCCGGCCGCCTGAACAACAGCAAACACAATATGCATCACCAGCCCCATGGCCAGCCCGATAAGCATCTGTTCCACCATGATGCCGACCCCTGCCCACGACATAATGGCCACATTTGGCATGGCAGGAAGAATGGGAGCAATGACAATGGTAACTAACGCGGCGAGCCCCACTTTTGCCTGGTTGGGGATACTTGAGTGTCCCCAAAGCGGAGAGGCGGCCATGAACGCCGTAATGCGCGCAAAGGGCCATAGAAAGGCTATTAACCAGCCTTGCAGCTGCGCAAAGGTGATATCCACCATGGGATTACATCACCATGTTGGGAATGTTGCTAAACAGCCGGGTAGTAAAATCAGTAATCAAACTAATCAGCCATGGGCCTGCGAGTACCAAGACAGCAAACACCGCCAGAATTTTAGGAATAAAGGTCAGCGTCATTTCGTTAATTTGCGTGGCCGCTTGAAAGAGACTGACGATCAAGCCTGTGAAGAGTGCCGCCAGTAGTATAGGCCCTGCAAGAAACAGCGTTACACGCATGCCCTGGTAAGCCATGCTCATCACCATTTCAGGAGTCATTGGATTGCTCCTTGCCGCTTAATGCGGCACTTAAATAACATAAAAGCTTTGGGCTAGTGAGCCAATGATTAACTGCCAACCGTCAACCAATATAAAAAGCATTAATTTGAACGGTAGTGAGATCGTCACCGGGGGCACCATCATCATGCCGAGTGCCATTAACGTACTGGCCACGACTAAATCGATAATCAAAAAAGGAATAAAAACAGTAAACCCAATTTGAAATGCAGTTTTAAGCTCACTGGTAACAAAGGCAGGTAGAAGCACCCTGAAAGGAAGCTCTTCAGGGCCTTGTAGGGGGCCTACATCTGCTAAGCGCACGAACAGAGCCAGGTCGGGTTCTCGCGTCTGAGCCAGCATAAATTCACGAAATGGTAGTTGGGCCCGCACCAAAAACTCTTCAAAATTAATGGTTTCGTTGGATAAAGGCTGCCAGGCAGTGTCGTACACCTGGGCCAGAACGGGTGACATAATAAAAAAGGTCAAAAAGAGAGCAATACCTAACAGTACCTGATTAGGCGGCGTTGCCTGTGTACCCATCGCCGTTCTAAGAAGGCTAAGGACGATAATAATTCGGGTAAAGCTGGTCATCATCAGTAGCATTGCGGGCAAAAAAGCCAGCGAGCTTAAAAACAGCAGCGTTTGAAGTGATAGCGACCACTGCTGACCACCGTCCTCAAGCGGTTGCGAGATAATGCCTGGCAATTGCTGTGCGTGCGCGGGATTAACCAGTATACAAAGCGTAATCGCAATGCCAAACAGCAGCCAAGACTGCCAGTAGGGCCGAGAGGAGTGCATCCTATGCCTCATGGTGTTTGGTGGGGGTCGTCGCGCGTACTTCTGCGCCGGTTTTTTACCAGCGCCTGAGAAAGCCGCTGTGAAAAGCGTGGAGCATCAGGGGCGGGAGAGTCATCGGGTGGGCGCTCTTCTGGGGCTGGGCGCTCGTGTAGCTTGGTAATTCGCCCACTGCTTACCCCAAGGACCAGCCAGGTATCTTCGATTTCCACCACCACGACACGCTCGCGATTTCCAACTGCAGTGCTGGTGATAACGCGAAGCCGAGCGCCCTGTTGGGGGCGCACGTTCTGCCAGCGTTTTAAAAGTGCCGTGCAAAGCAGAATCATGGCAATAACAAATGCCAGCGCCGCGGCAGTCTTGCCTAGCATGGCCATGCCGATAAACGCATCGCCACTATCGCTAAGCGACTCTAGCGCGCCGCTTGGGAGTGAGGTTGTTTCAGCGCTCATCGATTAAGCTTGTGAATGCGCTCGGAAGGAGTAATGATTTCCGTAATACGGATACCGTACTTGTCTTCAATAACGACGACTTCACCCTGTGCGATCAAATAGCCGTTAATCAGGATATCCATGGGTTCACCCGCTAGCCCGTCAAGCTCGATAACAGACCCTTGCGCTAGCTCAAGTAGTTGCTTGATCGTTAATTTTGTACGGCCAAGCTCAACGGTAAGCTTGACCGGAATATCCATGATCATTTCAAGATCACGCGCCTGCGCACTTTCACCTATGGCGCTGAGAGGGCGAAAGATATCGTCGCTTGCCGCTTTGGCCGTTGAAGTGTCAGGTGCCGCGTCGCTAGGTGCGGGTTGCTCTTCCGCTGCTTCCTGTTCGGCCATCGCCGCCGCCCATGGATCTTCCTCGTCGGCGACATCGTTAGTGGCTGGGTTCTCTGCTTGTTCAGACATGGCGTCCGCCCAATCGTCATCGGAGACATTTTGATCGGGTTTGTTGGGATCAGTCATGCTTTGGATTCCTTGGCTTTCTGTCGCGTCGAACCTTTAATAAAGTCCTTTGACGATACGTTATTCATAGCGGCATGGTCGATCATGTGAAGTACGCGCAGCGCATGCTGCTGACGCTGGCTGCCATATTCGCATTCCATGACGGGGACTCCATCAACACGAGCGGTTATCGTATTGGGGATATCTAACGGTAATACGTCGCCTTGCTTGAGCCCCATCACGTGCGCAATACGGCTAGGTATTTGGGCAAACTCCGCTACAAGCTCTACTTCAGATTGACGTAATTCGCTGGCCATACGGCGAGACCAAGTGCCGTCATGGTCGTGATTACTATCATTGATAGGGTTGGCCAGCAGATCCCGTAAAGGCTCAATCATGGCGTAAGGCATGCAGATCTGGAAATTGCTTGAGAGGTTGCCCACCTCAATGTTGAACTTGGTATTAACTACAATTTCGTTGGGGGAATTGGTGATGTTGGCAAACTTGGACTGCACTTCAGAGCGCATAAAATTAACATCAAGCGGATACACGACTTTCCACGCTTCCTGATAGGCATCGATGGCCAGGTTCAGTAGGCGGTGAATAATGCGCTGCTCTGTATTGGTAAACTCACGACCGTCTGACTTGGTGACAAAGCGCCCATCGCCGCCAAATAAGTTATCCACTACCATAAACACAAGATTGGGTGGAAACACAACGAGTGCAGAACCGCGCAAGGGCTTCATTGACACAAGGTTCAGGTTGGTCGGCACCGGAACATTGCGTGAAAACTCGCTAAAACTTTGATAGCGAACGGATTCAACCGTGATATCGGCGCTGCGCCGAATCAAGTTAAATAAACCGTTTCGGAAGTAGCGGGCAAAGCGCTCATTGATAAAGTCGAGTGCATGCAGCCGCTCACGAATGACCCGATGTTGCGTTGAGGGATCATAAGGGCGAATGCGCGCCTCATCCTGTGATGGCGATGCTGAAGGCGATGGCTCATCATCACCACTGACACCTTTTAATAAGGCGTCAATTTCTTCCTGGGACAGTAGATCGTCCTGCGACATGAACGGCTCCAGTTCCCGGCTTATTGCACAATAAATTCGGTAAACAGCACTTCGCGTAAATCAAGCGGCGGCTGGTTTTCCGTTAAAGGAACGCCGAGGCGGCTGATAATAGCCTGCGCGAGCTGTTCTTTGCCTTCAACCGAGGTAAGTTCGCTGGCCTGTTTACCCGACAGTAAAATCAGTAGCCGGCTACGCACCTGAGGCATATGTTCTTCGATAATTGCTTTGCTTTCCTCATTACCTACACGCAGCGTGATGCCTGTATATAGTAAGCGAGACCCATAGCTGTCATCGGCGAGATTGACCGTAAAGGGGTCAATGCGGGTAAAAACAGGTGGTTCGCGCTCTGCTGTTGGCTGGGTTCCTTCGTCAGCGCTATGGCCATCTCGCTGGTCGAGCACCATATAAATGGCGGCAGCCGCGCCCGCTGAAGAGAGGAGCACTAGAACAATCATTATCCAGAGCAGTTTTTTGGAGCCGCCGCTTTTTTCAGCCATTTCTCGTTTCGTTCCCATAATCGCTACACATGCCACTGATTACGCATTATGCCTAATATGGCTGTGAGTGATGAAATGAACAGGCTCGCTTGGCGAGCCTATCTTTTGGTTTAGCTGTTTTCTACGTATCTAAATCGTAAGTTGCTATCAATTTCGCTGACGCTAAGCGTAAAGATCAACTCGGCCATCAAGCGTTATAGAATGATTTTCCGCCGCAGGCGTCAATGAGTCACTGTCCGCTTCGGAGACGCCACCGCTGCCATTTGAAGTGGCTGAATTGCCGTTTTGGGCAAAGGCTTGCTCATTGGAGCTATGCTGTTCGCCAACGGACGTTTCTCCTAATGAAATGCCCTGCTCCGCAAGCGCTTCACGTAGCTGAGGTATCGCTTGCTCAATAACCTGACGAACCTGCATATGAGACGCCAAGAAATGCGCCTGCGTGCCCTGCTCACTTACTTTTAAAGTGATCGAAAGAGGACCAAGCTCCGCCGGATGCAGTTGCATTTTCACCTGTTGCTCTCCACCGCGCTGAGCGAACTGCACAAGCTGTTGGCCAAGCTGCGCAGGCCAGGCGGGGCTGTTAACAGACGTGCCTATTGAAGCCTGTGCGGTGGGAACTCCCGGTGCTGCTATGGAGGAGGTATTGCCAAGTGCTGTGTGCCCTGACAGTGCCGTGGCTATAGGGCTTGCGCGTAACGATGGATCGCGATCTTCAAGGACAGACAGCATGGCCTGACTATCTGCCTGCGTTGCGGGTGCCAGCGCTCCAAGTTGTGTCAGAAACTCTTGGCCGTTTACCGGCGCAGTGGTCTGATTTGGCGAGCCAGCTGGAGTGGCATGAAGGAGGGGCGGCGAGCCCTGATTAAACGCGTTCTGGCTATTCATTAATTGAGTCGGTGCAGCAGATGTTTGAAGAGCAACGCTATTCTGAGGCGCCGCCAACAAGATGCTTAATGCGCTAATCAGTTGGTCAGCTTGCTCTTCGCTAAGGCTTGCAAGCGACTCTGTAAGCCCCGATGCTTGGTCGGCTTGATGACGGATGCCGAGTGCGCCCAGAAGCTCTGCAACTTGATCCTCACCCAGGTTGAGCTGTTGGATAAGCGTTTCCAGCGTCGGGGTTTTCTCAAGCTGTGCGTCAGCAGCCGGTATCGCGGCGAACAAGGCAACCAGGTCCATGCGGGCTGCAATTTCATCAAGCGGTGTCAACCCCTCGCCCGCATAGCTTTCCCCTGATAATAGCGAGGCAAGTGATTGTTCGCTAAATTCAAAGCCAAGTGCTTGCAACGGTTGAGCTGTTATAGCGGCTGGATCGCTGGTCTGACGCGTTTGAGAAGCGTTTGACGGCGCGTTGGCAGCTTGAGAAAGCGCCTGGCGAAAGGCGCCTTGAGACGATTCCAAGGTATTGTATAACGTCTGCTTGGTTACCGAGGAGGCACCTTGGCTTTGAGCCCCCGAAAGCAATAATTGTATATTCATATACCGTTCCTCGGCGCCGCTAATGCGGTTTCTCATTGCGCTGGCGAGCCAAGCGGCCCGTCACCAGATCATCGTTGGTTTTTTGCTCATGGCGCTCAAGGCGGCGGTGCTCTTCTGATAGCCGACGCGTCGCCAGTGTATCGTAGGAGGAGAGTTTACGCTGCTCTTGCTGCCAGTGTTGCTGGCTCTGCTGGACACGCTGTTGTTGAGCAATTAACGCTTGGCGGGCACGGCTTAATGCCGCATCAAGCGAGGCTAAAAACTGCTGATAATTGTACATCGTGGCAGGGTCGATACCCTCGCTCATCGCCTTTTGCAATCGCTCGGCATATTCGGCGCGATACTGGCTAAGTGATTGTAACTGAGAGGCGGTCTGCTGCTCAGTTTGTCGTTCATGGGCAAGCAGTTTACCTGCTTGGTCGCGGGCATCTTTGGCTAAGCCCGTTAACATTTCGAGTTGCGAATGGCTCATGTGCGGCCTCCCACCACGGCATGCAGTGCTTGGTGTGAGTCTTCAAGCGTTGCACACTCATCAATATTTTGTTGAAGAAAACGCTCCAGCGCGGGAAAAAGATTCACCGCTTCGTCAAGTCTTGGGTCGTGTCCTGGACTGTAAGCACCAACGCTAATCAGGTCGCGATTGCGCTGATAGCGGGAAAACATCTGCTTGAAAACGCGGGCCTCTTGTAGCTGCTCTTGTGTCGTAATCGCCGTCATGGCGCGACTGATCGAAGCCTCGATATCAATCGCTGGGTAATGGCCGGCTTCGGCTAAACCGCGTGATAACACAATATGACCATCCAAAATCGCCCGGGCCGAGTCGGCAATCGGATCCTGCTGGTCATCGCCTTCGGTAAGAACGGTATAAAAAGCTGTAATCGAGCCACCGCCGCGCTCAGCATTGCCGGCCCGTTCAACAAGGCCTGGCAGCTTGGCAAACACGGAAGGCGGATAGCCCTTTGTCGCGGGAGGCTCACCAATAGCGAGAGCAATTTCACGCTGGGCCATGGCGTAACGTGTTAATGAATCCATAATTAGCAGCACATTGCGGCCGGCATCACGAAAGCCTTCGGCAAGGCGCGTTGCATAAGCTGCCCCTTGTAGCCGCTGAAGTGGCGAGGTATCCGCTGGCGCGGCCACTACAACCGAGCGACGACGGCCTTCAGGCCCTAAAATATGATCAATAAAATCTTGTACTTCTCGGCCACGCTCACCGATTAGCCCGACAACAATCACATCGGCTTTGGTATAACGTGCCATCATGCCTAACAGCACCGATTTACCTACCCCCGAGCCTGCAAAAAGCCCCATTCGCTGGCCACGGCCGACGCTTAAAAGCGCATTGATTGCGCGAATGCCCACATCAATCTGATCCTCAATAGGCGCTCGTGATAGCGGATTAAGGGGGGCTGAGCTAAGCGTGGCATGGGGCACATCTTCAAGGCCCTCGCGGTCATCCAGCGGATTACCGTTACCGTCTAATACACGACCCAGCAGTTCATCGCCAATGGGAAAGCGTCGTGCACTGTGGCCACTTCCATCTCCCAGGGGAGAGACCCGGGCACCGGGCATTAATCCCGAAATCTCTTCCAATGGCATTAAAAACAGCTTATCGCCTGCGAACCCAACGACTTCAGCTTCTGCATGTTTATGGCTATCGGTCAGGCGGCCGTCCGGCCCAGGGAGCTCGATACGACAAGCGCTTCCGACGGCCACACGTAACCCGACTACCTCAATGACCATCCCTGTCGCTCGCGTTACGCGGCCGCTGCTGCGATGGCATGGCAAATGGCTTACCCGCTGTGTGGTACGGCGGATGGCTTTATGCCAGCGATGCTGGTGAGGGCAGGTGGAGTCATTCATTACGTGTTCGCCTATTAAGACGCAGTGTTAGATGAATGGCGCTTTCTAGCCTGCGACTGGATGGCATGCCAACGACTTTCAAAGGTTGCATCCAGCTCGCCTTGGGCGCTAGTAATTCGGCAGCCACCCCGAGCTAATTGATCGTCAGGCTGTAACTTCCAGCCGGCCGCGCTGAACTCTGTGCCCAGATGCGTTTCTACCAAGCTGTGATCGTCAGGGTTTAACCATAAGCGCTGCTGGCCCACCAGAGGCGGCTCGGTGTGTAAAAGCTCACGCACGATATTAAGTATCTGCTCGGGTGTTTCCTGTAAGGCTTTGCCTGCCAACTGCTTGCCTGTCGCTAGTGCGAGTTCAACAAGATCATGCGCGATGGTGTCGTCAATGCGTTCCAGTGCCTCTGAAAACTGCTTTGCCAGGGTATTCAAAGGCGCTATCGCTAAGCGAGATTGCTCTTGCAGTTCATCCTGGGCTTGCAAACGACCGTCTTCCAGACCTTTTGCCGTACCTTCTTCCATGCCTTGTTGAAAACCTGCCTGATAGCCGGCTTCTTCAGCCTCTTGGCGAAGACGCTCATAGAGTGCCTGACGCTCTTGCTGTTCGCGCTGATGAGCCTGCTCAGCCGCTTTTTGGGCGGCCAGCACTTTGCGTTGATGCGCGGTGGGGCCGCTGGTCGCTTGGTCGCTGCCTTGGTTGGAGGCGGGAAGCTCATCCATTTGCCAGCGCTGCCAGCTGCTATGGCGGTCAAATTCTGACGACGAATTAGACATACTCGTCATCTCCTCCGGCTAAGACGATTTCACCGGAATCAGCTAAGCGGCGCACCACTTGCAAGATTGCTTTTTGTTCCGTTTCGACTTGTGAGACGCGTATTGGGCCGCGTGCTTCCATATCTTCGCGAACCAGGTCGGCAGCGCGCTGAGACATGTTGCGCAGGAACTTGTCGACCAGGGCTTCCTGAGCGCCTTTGAGCGCCACCACCAGAGAGTTGGTTTCGACTTCTTGCAGCACCATCTGTATAGCGCGGTTGTCCAGGTCGAGTAGGTTCTCGAAAAGGAACATTTCGTCGATAATTTTTTGGGCCAAGTCTTCGCTGTGGGCGCGAACGGTTTCGATAGCCGTCTCTTCTTGGGACGAGTTCATCAGGTTGAGAATCTCGGCCGCCGTTCTTACGCCGCCCATTTTGCTGCGTTTAAGGTTTTGTCCATCCAGCATGCTGGTTAGAACCTCGGTTAGCTCCTGCAAGGCTGCGGGCTGTACGCCACTAAATGTTGCAATACGCAGCACCACATCGTTGCGTAGTTTCTCTTCAAAAAATTCAAGAATATCGGCTGCTTGATGGCGGTCCAAATGGATCAAGATAGTCGCGATGATCTGGGGGTGCTCATCGCGGATAAGCTCAGCCACCATGGAGGCTTCCATCAGGTTGAGCGCATCAATGCCTGAGTTGCCACCAGCGGTTTCTAATATGTCTTCAATCAGGCTAGAGGCGCGCTCGCTGCCCAGTGCTTTGGTAAGTACTGAGCGGATGTGTTCGCTAGAATTAAGGTTGAGCGCCACAAACTCTTCGGTTTCACGGTGGAATGCTTCAAGCACAGCCTTCATATCCTCATGGGATACTTGATTCAGGCGCGCCATCTCCATACTGATATCTTGTACTTCACTAGCATTTAGGTATTTGAAGACCTCCGCTGCACTGTCTTCGTCCAGCGCTAGGAGAAGGATGGCGCTCTTGCGAGCGCCTGTCATGTTAGCCGTTTCGCTACTCATTATTATTCATCCAGCTACGAATGATCATGGCGACCATACGAGGATCTTCCTGAGCCATTTCGCGTAGGTCATTGAGATTATGTTCGTACAGTGATGTTTTACGACGACGCTTGGGTTTGTCGCTATAGGTATCGTCATCATCACCTTCCGCTTCATCGTCACTCTCATCGTCTTCATCGCCCACGCTGGTGCTAAGCGTACGACCAGGTGTCGCTGTAGGCGCCGTTACCGGGGGCTGTGTATAGCGCTTGATTAAGGGGCGCAGAATCAGTAGGTAAATCAACAGTGCCGCCAAGGCAACTAGCAAATAACGCCCTAGCGTACCTGCCATTGCAAGTGTCTCTGGCTGCTTCCACCATACAGTCTCAGTCATTTCCTCGCGGGTGTCGGCGAAGGGTGAGTTCACCACCTCAACCTGATCGCCACGTACTTGAGAAAATCCCATAGCCTGGCGTACCAAGCGCTCAATCTGAGCGACTTCAACATCGGTTAACGCAACCCGTTCAAGCTCACCTTCGTCATTGATCACATCACGATAATTAACCACAACCGCCGCTGAAAGCCGCTCAATTTGGCCGAGTCGTTGCTGCACATGCTCAACGCTGCGGTCAACCTCATAGTTGACCACGTCTTCTTGACGCAGGCTGCGCAGTGCCTCCGGCGGCACCTCTTCCTCGCCTTCTTCACCATCAGGCTGATTGATGGGAGAGGGGGCTGTGCCGGGTGGGGAGTTGCTTAATGCACCAGGAATTCCACTCGCTAAGGGATCATCACCATCGAAAGAGAGGCTAAGCTGGCGGCTACGTACGGCCGCTTCATTCGGGGGCTGGTTAGGGCCGTAGCGTTCCGACGTTTGCTCGCGACGTGAAAAATCAATTTGCGCAGCAACCTGAGCGCGGACATTCGTACTGCCTAAAATGGGGGTAAGAATATGCTCGATGCGTCGCTGATAGGAGCGTTCGACTTCCGCGATATATTCAAGCTGAGTCCCATCAAGGTCACTCCCTCGCGTGGTATCAGCAGACAGCAGCCGACCGTTTTGATCGACGATCGTGACGTCTTGCGCGGCTAGTTCAGGCACGCTACTGGAAACCATATGCACAATGGCACTTACTTGACCTTCACCCAGCACTCGGCCGGGTAGCAAGGTGAGTATGACCGAGGCTTTGGCTGGCTCGCGGTCACGAATAAACACAGACGGTTTGGCTAAAGAGAGGTGCACGCGAACGCGCTCGACTGGGCCGAGCGACTCCATCGAGCGGGCAAGCTCGCCTTCCAGACCGCGCTGGTAATTTACCTGCTCAGCAAACTGGCTAATGCCAAACGCTTGGGTATCCATTAACTCAAGGCCGACGTTGCCGCCCCGGGGCAAGCCCTGCTCGGCAAGCTGTAGCCTTAGTGTATGAATCTGATCGCTAGGCACAAGCAGCGCCTGGCCGCCTGCGCTAAACTGATAGGGCACGGCGCGGCTATCAAGTTCGGCAATAATCCGTCCGCCATCGGCTTCATTAAGATTGCTGTAGAGAACGCGGTATTCTGGGCTACTTGCCCACATGAAAAGTGCTGCCACCACGGCAATTGAAGCAGCCCCTGCGATCAGTAGAATGACCAATGGGTTACCGCGTAACTGTTTTAGCAAGCGCTCAGTCGGTGAAGAACTTTTTGCGTCGCTGTCTGTTGAGTTACTACGGGAGGCACTTTGTGTCGTGTTACTTTGACGGCCTGCCGTTGCACCAATTTCACTCATGCATCCCTCCATAGGGGTAAGCAAAACAGGTGTCGGCCCAGGCGCATCACCAAAGAAGGCATAGGCTATATCCGTCAATCGCGGTTATCCGCCAAGAGAATGGGGCGGAATTGTGATGGGCGCCATTATCCTGGGGTGTGTCGAGCATAAATGAACGAAAAGCTTGGCTTTTAGGGCGTATTTGTTCGTATGAGTGCGCTACCAGTAGTGGTAGGCTTTGCCCATTATTTCATTTAAAGCCGATGAGGCATGCCGATGAGTACACCTGCTATCCAAGCAGCGCTTCAGCAAATGCAGGGGCTGGCCACGCAGGCGGCATCACAGCCGTTGAAGGGTACACACGTCTCGACAGCCGTAGGGCAAGGTGGCTTTGGCAGCGAGTTACAAGCCTCAATTCAGCGCATTAACCGCCTTCAGAAAGCTGCCGATACGAAAGCCATGGCCTTCCAGGCGGGTGAGCCGAATGTCGCATTAAACGACGTGATGGTGGATATGCAAAAAGCGAGCGTTGCTTTTCAAATGGGGCTGCAGGTGCGTAACCGTCTGGTAACTGCCTATCGCGACGTTATGAATATGCAGGTGTAACTGCCTGTAGCCTTAGCGTCTTTTAGCTCTCTTGAAAATGGGCGCCATTATAAAACCATCGTATGGTGCTTGTTTAACGCTCGCTTTTCTCGCCCTTAGACCTCTAACGAGATAAGGCGGCCCTGTATTTCTTCTAGGCGTTCGGCAATGGCGAGTACTTCCTCCGCAGGAATCTGACGAATAACCTCCCCAGATTCGCGGTCAATTACGCGCGTCACAACCCGTGAAGATTCCTCGCTAACATCAAATTCTAGCCCATGAACGCGCATCGCCGTGTTAATGCGCTGGATGGGTTCAACCAGCTCGCCTGTTTTTATGCTCGTTTGATCTGCATCTGATAATAGTGATGAAGTGCTCGCTGTAGATAGCTGGTTTAGCGTGCTATCTAGGCGCTGTTGGGGCGTTAAGCGGTTTGGCGTTACTGCTAGTGCTGCTGTGGTATCGATGAGTGGTGGTGTCATGTCGGTTATTTCCCATAAAGATAAGCGCTACTGTTAGCTACCTGCCGGTAGACTTTATTCGTTTGATGCATTATCAGCCCAGCGATCTTTTATCGGACTTCACTCATACCATCGGCCGGTTCGCCGTAAACTTTATATGCGCCAAACTATGCTGAGAAATTGATGTGTAACGGTGCCGTTACAATATCTGCGGTTACTAGAAAGCATCTGCTATGCTTCGCCGCGTGCAGTAGTTTTTTTGAATAAGAGTTTCCTTGCACAATAGATTTCTATTAACGCGGTCGTAAAAAACGAGGCGAACATGCTAGCGCAGCAAGATGAGTATGAAACAATTGCCAGCTCAGTGGTGATTGAATCTCTGCTAAATACAATGATTGAAAATGGCGGTGTATCGCTTTGCATGGCTTCGCCTGAGGCCCGCGCTGAGCCTATTGTGCTTATGGAACAGCATGTAGATAAAGCACTGGTAATGGACTTATCTTCGGTCGACTACTTGCTTGGTCGGTTACAAAGTGGTGAGACATTCTATCTGCAAGGCCAGACTCAGGGAAAAGTAGTTCGTACGCCGCTACTGGCGTTGACCGAGACACGTCATTCCGGGGGGCGCTTTTTATGTTGCAGTGACTACCCCGAGACGATTGATGTGCTTCAGCGTCGCGAATCTTTTCGTGCTGAGCTGCGCATGGGGATGGCGGTAGCGGCTAGCGTATTTAGTGTGTTGGGTGAAACTGCGGTTGGCGAGTTGCGCGATATATCCCAAGAGGGATGTCAGCTGGAGCTGCCGATGACGGCTAGCGGTATATTAGCTGAAGCAGACGCTCCTCTTAAGCTTGCTCTTAGCTTTCCGGATGGCACTTATTTTGAAGGGCATGCCATTGCGCGCCACCAGAAGGTTGACTCAGAAAAGCATCTGCTGCGCGTCGGTTTTAAATTTTCGAATTTTACGGCAGAGCAAGAACGTCAGGTTTGGTATTTCGTATGTGAGATAGAGCGTGAAGCCGCTCGTTACCAAAAAGAAGTGCAGGAGGATCGGCAGCCATCGCCGCTCTTTGAGCAGCCCAAGAGACGTATAGGCAGTGAGGGGGTTGGGCGGCGCGATATAAAACATTATGCAACGCCGATGGCGCGTCGCCTGGTAAAGGTGGCTGCCTATCTTAATGCTCAACTGCTGCTTTTGCAGCAGGGGAGTGGGATTGATGCCCAGCGATTATCGCGTAATGCTGACCGCGTGCTGGCGCTTCATGAAGAGGACCGTGAGGCGTTGTTATTTGCCTCGCGCTGCATGTCGCGTGAGCCTTTGCTAGTGCGCCATGGAATTGCCGTTGCGGTTCATCTACTCGACTTGGTAGGGGCAAATATGCCTCGCGAGGCACGTAAGGCAATTGTTGCCAGTGGCTTGATCCACGACTTGGGAAAGGTGTTGGTGCCCCAGGTTATCTTTAGAGCGCCAAGTTTTGAGGCCACTCACCGGCAAGCCATGAGCGAGCACGTCTCCTTGTTGATCGATCGCCTCCAGCATTGTCAGTGGCTATCGGCGAGTGTTGTTCAAGCGGTTATTGGTGGAATTAATGAGCGCCTGGATGGCAGTGGTTATCCCGATGGCCTAAGCGGAGAAGATATTAACGAACTTGCCAAGGCCAGCGCGATTGTTGATGTGGTTGAAGCGATGCGCAGGGATCGTTCTGATCGTCCGGCTAAAACCACACAGCAGATTTATCGGCACCTTTTGGGGCATCCGCACCAATTCGACTTGCGCTGGATAAAACGTTATATCGAACACTTTAAAGCGTTGCCGGTTGGAGCGCTGGTGCGTTTTTCAAGCGAACAGCTAGCATGGGTGCTGCGCTTGGATGAGGCGGGGACGCCATTGGAGGTAGTGTTGACGCAGCAGGCAGTTCCTCCCATGCGTGATTCACTGGGTGGTTTGGTGCGTGGTGATGTGCGCGAGCGACTTGGAAAGCCGACACAAGAAGTGGCGGTCTCAACGTAACGTAATTTTTTGATCAACATTAGCCATCGTTCAGCGAAAAAGTATGCTTAACCATTAAAGTCTGGCTTGATGGCGCCGATATCTCTTATAGCTGAGCATAGCGTGCTCATATCGCATGATAAAAGACAGGTGGCAGTCCTTATATCGGTTATGCCAATGACTGCCACAAACAAGGAGTTCCAGCTAATGACGTACTCTCGCGGCAGCGCTGCCTACGGAAGAGGTGCCAATGCTTACGCACGTGTAGGAGTTGAAAGCGGCGTGATGTCAGCGGATCCGCATAAGCTTATTGTACTGCTTTTTGAAGGAGCGCAGACGGCTATTCGTGCTGCTCGCATCCATATGCAGAGCGGTAATATTAGTGAAAAGGGGAAAGCTATATCCAAAGCGCTGGATATTATTAATAACGGGCTCGCTGCCGCGCTTGATCAAGAGAAAGGCGGCGATATCGCTGAACGGCTAGCCTCTCTTTACGACTATATTGCACGTTTATTGCTCGCCGCTAATCTACGCAACGATGAAGAGAGCTTAAACCAGGCAGAGAACTTGCTCGAAAACATCGCCTCCGCATGGCGGGACATTGGTCAACAGCAGAGCGCATGAGGCCTCCATGGCAGCTTCCATAAATACCCACAACGACACGCCTCAAGCACTGATAGAGGCGTATGAAGGGTTACTGGTTCATGTGACTCAAATGCACGAACTGGCTAGCGCTGAACAGTGGGTAGAGCTGATTGAGCAGCGTACATATTATGTCAAACGGGTAGAAATGCTGCGTGAGCTTGACAGTACCGTGATATTAGATGAGGCCGATAAGCTACGTAAAGCAGAGCTGCTTGAGCGTATTTTGGAGTTTGATGTGGAAATTCGTCGTCGGCTAGTGGCAAGGCGTGATGAGCTAGGCAAACTGATCGGCGTATCTCAGCGCCAGCGTGATTTACACCGCGCCTATGCACCTCAGCAAGGTGTCACTGAAAATCATCGTTCTGATGATGAAGAGGCCGCGACGTGAGCGGTATCACGCCGCTCATCGATACACTATTGCATCAGGTATTGGGGCGGCAGGGTGAGGTGTCGTTGCAGCGTGCTTTAAGTGAGCCCGTTAAGCCTGTTTCTTCTGGCGAAGGCCCGCGTCCTATACAGGGCGACTCAGATCTTGATGGGCGCCCTCCTGCCGCGTTAAATGATTTAAGGCGCATGCCTGGCTCCTTAGGTGGAGAGCGGCAATTTACCCCCGGCGAACCGCAAGGAACTGCGCCAGGGTCAACCCAAACACATTTTAGCCCGGCTGCCCGCAGCATCGCGGATGTTTTGTTGCGCTTTCCAGCTCCCCCCGCTGTTATACGGCCGCCGTCGCCTTTAGTAACGCTACAAGGCTCGCCAGCGGCCAGTGAAGTGGCAGGTCGACTGGAAGCCAGCGTACGTGATAGTGGCTTGTTTTATGAATCCCATTTAAAGCGCTGGTTTCAAGGCGATATGTCTCGGCAGCAGTTAATGCGTGAGCCGCAAATGCAGCCTGGGCCACGCCCCTTGATGGTGCCACTCGCCACTCAGCCTTTATTGCCAAGTGTACCGTTTTTGGCCAATGCTGAGTCCTTGGCATCGCGTACCAATGCGCTGATAACGCCCGGTAGCGCCTTGGTATATGTGCCAAACGATAAAGCCATCGTGGAGCGTTCGGTAATGCCCAGCGCAGCTCCAGCGCAAAGTAATTTTCCTGCTGCGCCCGACGTCAGTAACACTCCATCACGTGAAATAATCGCTTATGAGCGTGAAATAGAGCATATGAAGCATCGCGGACACCGCGATATTGTTCATGAGAGTTTACAAAGCCTGGTGCGCCAGCAGTTAGATATGTTGGTAATGCCTGCGGTGCGTTGGGAAGGTGACGTGTGGGCCGGTATTTTTATGGCATTGGTCATTCATCTGCCAACCCACGATAAAACGCAGGAAAATCAACAGGAAAATAGCGATCCTGATGAGGGTTGGCGTTCCGAAATGCAGTTAGAAGTGCCTAATGTGGGAGCATTTAGTGTCTCTTTGTGGTTTTATCGGGCGGTGCTAAGCATTGACTTAACAACGGCCGATAAAGCCACCCACCATCATCTTGAAAAAGATATACCCGCTCTAGAGCGGCGTTTGGGCGCTTTGGATTTGGAAAAAGTTCAAGTGCGTGCGCGGTACATGCCGCTGGAGAGCAGCCATGACCGTGCCGGATGAGCGTCGGCGTCAAGCCGTGGCACTTGCCTATCAGGAAAATGAGCGTGCGCCGCGGGTGGTGGCAAAAGGCTATGGCGAGCTTGCTGAGCGTATTATGGCCGAAGCTCAACGTCAGGGAATTTATGTGCATGATGCGCCTGAAATCGTTGCGCTGTTGATGCAACTAGATTTAGACACTGAAATACCACCTCGGCTTTACCAGGTGGTCGCAGAGTTACTGGTATGGGTGTTTGAGTTATCCGAAGAGAGCTTAAAACGCCGCGACTAAGCCAAGTAGCCAATCCAGATAGAGTGTGCAACCATGATGTTGAGTAAGGAAAAAAAAGTCATCAAGGCGCCCGTATAATGGTTACAAGATAGCGCCTGCGCCGTTCGATGGAACACTATGAGCCACACTAATTTTCTCGACGAAATTCAAGAAATAAACTTAGCCTATTTGCTTCTCGCGCAGCGTTTGATCAGTGAAGATCGTGAGGCTGCACTGTTTCGTTTGAAGATAGATAGTGATGTTGCTGACCTGCTGTCTTCACTAAGCGCGCGCCAACTAACAAAATTGGCACGCACCAATCAGTTGGTGTGTCGGTTTAGCCAGACGAGTGCAAAGCGGCTGCGGCAAGTCACGGAGAACCCGCGTGATCAAGGGCTCGCAGGCTTACATGCGTCACTGCTATTGGCCTGCGATACGTTTGAATCATTGCCAGCAGGAGATGAGGAGTGAGTCAGAAGAGCTTGGTCGATGAAATGCACCAAGTGCAGCTGGCAATAGAGCTGATTGAACTGGGTGCTCGTCTACAGGTGCTGGAAACGGAAACTGAATTAAGCCGTACACGCCTGATTAAACTTTATAAAGAAGTATGCGGGATGTCGCCACCCAAGGGCATGCTGCCTTTTTCGACAGACTGGTTTATTACATGGTTACCCAACGTCCATTCTTCGCTTTTTTATAATATCTACGCAAGTCTGCTTAGAGATACCAGTTGCGAAAGGATCGATGCATTCGTAAAAGCCTACCGGCTTTATGATGAACAAATGATATTGGAAGGTGCCGAGCCTGTGCTGGGCCTGACGCGTGCCTGGACGTTAGTGCGCTTTTTTGAAAGCGATTTGCTGCAGCTAAATACGTGCACACGGTGTAGAGGTCGTTTCGTTGCACATGCCCATAGCCCGGCACATGACTATATATGTGGTATTTGTCAACCGCCTTCCAGAGCGGGGAAAACGCGTAAATCGCAGCTTGCTCAGAAGGAAAAGAATAATCCTACAGATGCCTCGTAGAGCGTTTGTCGAGCAGACCCTTAATGCATAGATAGCGGTGAAATGCGGCGGTACTTTTTAATTAAACTGCACGTTAGCCCTAGTATGATGAGACCAATTTTGCGTTTGAGCTGGAACAATACCTAACCATCGGAACAGATGGATGAATTTTAGTTCCCTTACTTAATACTGACACACCGCAAGGACTCTGCTTGTGCTGATACTTCTAGGCTATGTAGTCGTTTTGTTATGCGTATTTGGTGGCTATGTGCTGGCTGGTGGCAGCCTTGGCCCTTTATACCAGCCACTTGAGCTAGTCATTATTGGCGGAGCTGGCGTGGGTGCTTTTATTGCGGCTAACAACATAAAAGCCATTAAAGCCACATTCAAACTGTTGCCCAGGCTCAAGGGAGCAAAAAAATATAACAAAGCGTTCTACATGGAAGTCATGGCAATGCAGTACAAGCTATTGTCAAAAATTCGTCGTGAAGGGATGTTGGGAATAGAGCGCGATATTGACAACCCTCAAGAAAGTCCTCTTTTTCAAGAGCACCCCACCGTATTGGCTGACCCTCATGTGATGACGTTCTTGACGGATTATCTGCGCTTGATGGTGAGTGGTGGTATGGAACCGATGGAAATTGATGAGCTGATGCTGCACGAAATCGAAGTATTTGAACAAGAGGCTCATGTCCCCGTCGATGCGATTGCAAAAGTGGGCGATGCCATGCCCGCCTTCGGCATCGTGGCGGCAGTAATGGGGGTCATCAAGGCATTGACCTATGCGGATGCCACTGCGCAACAGATGGGTGAAATGATTGCCCACGCGCTGGTGGGAACCTTCCTGGGTATTTTGTTGGGTTACGGCTTTATTAACCCCATTGCCAGCTTCGCCGGTCGGCAAGCCCAGGAAGCAGAAAAGATGATGCAATGCATTCGGATAACATTATTGGCAAGTTTGCACGGCTACGCACCTCAGCTGGCCGTTGAGTTTGGCCGTAAAGCGCTGTATACCGCCGAGCGTCCAACTTTTTTCGAGCTTGAAGAGTATGTGAAAAATGCCAGGAAGGGCGGTACTGCATGAGTAAGGGCGGTGAAAAGCGCCCGATTATTATCCGGCGTAAAAAGGTGGTGCATGCGCATCACGGCGGCGCCTGGAAAATTGCTCTAGCGGATTTCATGACCGCGCTGATGGCGCTGTTCCTGGTAATGTGGATTTTAAGTGTCTCCAGTGAAGAAACGCGGCGCGGCGTGGCAGAATATTTCAGTACGCCACTGGTGACGGCGATCACTGGTGGTGATCAATCAGGCAGTACCAGGGTTATTCCTGGCGGTGGCCCGGACCCGACACACAGTGATGGTGAAAGAGCGCGCATCGATACCATGCAGCAGACCCGGCCAAGCATGCAGGAGCGACGTTTCTTCACCGATCTACAGGAGCGCATCGAACGCGCAATTGAGGCAGACCCCGAGCTGCGTCAGCTACGCAGGCAAATGCGTTTTGATCTAACCCGTGAAGGGCTGCGCATTCAACTGCTCGACACCGAACAGCGGCCCATGTTTGCGTTAGGCCGGGATCAAGTGGCGCCTTATATGCGCAATTTGCTGCGCACGATTGCGCCCTTACTGAACGAATTGCCCAATGATCTGAGTATCAGCGGCCATACCGATAGCGTGCCTTACGCCGGTGGTTACCGAGGGTATAGCAATTGGGAGCTTTCCAACGATCGTGCTAATGCATCACGGCGGGAATTGGTTGCCGGTGGGCTCGACCCGGATCAACTACTGCGTGTGTCAGGCTTTGCTGACCGCGTACTGCTGCCAGATACCGATCCAAGCGACCCGGTCAATCGACGCATTGAACTCGTCGTTTTGTTACCCGAAATCGCAGAGGCGATTCGTAACCCAGGAATTATGGGAACTGATATCACAGTGCCTACCTCTGCTAACGAACTGTTAGAAGACTTACCGCAAGATATATCACAGGACGATGCGTCAGAATGAGCGAGCCTTGTGACAAAAATATGACGTTAGAGTGGAGTGGTGCATGGATATAGCGGATTTTTTTGACACCTTTTTTGAAGAGGCGGAAGAGCTGCTGGCGGATATGGAGCAGCACCTGCTGGAGCTTGATGTCGATAATCCAGACAACGAGCAGCTAAACGCTATTTTCCGCGCAGCGCACTCAATCAAAGGGGGGGCAGGTACCTTCGGCTTTAGCGTGCTGCAAAAGACCACGCATATTCTCGAAAACCTGCTAGATCACGCGCGTAAGGGTGAGCTTGTGTTACGTGCCGACCTCGTTGATACCTTTCTAGAGGCTAAAGACATCATGCATGAGCAACTCGATGCCTACCGTAACGAGGAAGCGCCCGATCAAGAGGCGTACGAAAGAATTTGCCATACCTTACAGCAGATAGCCTTAGAAGAGATTGGCCAGACACTCGAAGCGCCCATCGCAGCGCCTGAGCCGGTTGCCAAGCCTGAAGAACTACCCAGCAATGAGGCTGATCATAGTCAACTGATCGTGGCATTACTTAATGTCAGTGAAAAAGATCGCGTGTTGCTGGTTGAAGAGCTTGAGCAGCTAGGCGACGTCCAGGCGCAATCCGGCGATGAAAAGCGTTATGAAGTAATACTCAACGGTGATGTCAGTGCCGATGATATTGAAGCCGTGATGTGCTTTATCATCGAGCCTGAGCAGATTGAGATTACACCCGCTGGTGATGTGCATTTGGCTGCCCCCATTAACGTTGAGCAAAACAACGCTAAAAGTGCCCCCATGCTCGCTCCTTCAGAGCCTGCACCGGCGAAAAAACCGCCTGTGGAAGCTAAAAAGGCGCCTGCCAGCAGTGCCAAACCCAAAAAGGCAGCGGCTGAATCCTCTTCCATCCGTGTTTCGGTTGATAAGGTCGACCAGATCATCAACCTAGTGGGTGAGTTAATTATCACCCAGTCAATGCTGGATCAGACGGTCAGCGACTTGGATGACCAGTCAGTGAGTAACAGCTCGCTGCAGAACGGTATGAGCCTATTACAGCGAAATGCCCGTGATCTGCAAGAGTCTGTCATGTCTATTCGCATGATTCCCATGGAATTTGTGTTTAGCCGTTTTCCGCGTGTTGTGCGGGATACTGCGGGCAAACTGGGTAAAGAGATTGAGCTGGTGACCGAGGGCAAGTCCACCGAGCTGGATAAAAGCCTGGTCGAGCGCATCACTGACCCGTTAACCCACCTGGTACGTAATAGCCTTGATCACGGTATAGAAATGCCGGACAAGCGTGAGGCACTGGGCAAGCCGCGAACCGGCAAACTCATCCTGTCCGCCCGCCATCAGGGTGGCAATATCTTGATCGAAGTGCGTGATGATGGCGCGGGTATGGATCGGGAGCGTCTGTTAGCTAAAGCTCGGGAAAATGGGCTTAACGTCTCTGACGCCATGACCGACGAAGAAGTCTATCAGCTGATTTTTGCGCCAGGCTTTTCGACCGCCGAAGCCGTGACCGATGTTTCCGGGCGAGGCGTGGGCATGGATGTGGTCAAGCGTAATATTCAGGGAATGGGCGGCCGCGTTGAAATCCAGTCCAAAAAAGGCGAGGGCACCAATACGCGGATCGTACTGCCGCTGACACTTGCGATACTGGATGGCATGTCGATCAAAGTCGGTGGGGAAACCTTTATTCTTCCGCTCTCTACCGTGCTTGAATCATTGCAACCGACCAAAAACGACATGTATGCCATGGCGGGGGATGATGTTGTCTTAAAGGTACGCGATGAGTACCTGCCCGTTATTGCCATCCATGAAGTTCTGGATGTGGAAAACGCGATTACCGATCCTACCCAAAGCATTGCGGTCATCGTGCAGGGGGAAGGTCGGCGTTACGCCATGCTGGTCGATGAGCTGATTGGTCAACAGCAAGTGGTCGTTAAAAATCTTGAAGATAATTATCGCAAAGTGCCAGGCATATCGGCGGCAACCATCCTTGGCGATGGCAGCGTGGCGTTAATTTTAGATATTACAGGGCTGCATCGCTTGAGCAGGGTCAAGAAAGAAGCGGGCAAAGTAGTTAACAATCAACCTATCTCTTTTTACAAGGAGGCTGAGCCGTCATGAGTCAGGCTAATAGTGAGGCGGTACACGCCGCTGATGAAGCTGAAAATCGCGAGTTTTTAGTATTTTCATTGGGCGAAGAAGAGTACGCCATTGATATTTTGAAGGTTCAGGAGATCCGCGGGTACGAAAATGTGACGCGTATCGCCAACGCACCTGACTTTATTAAAGGGGTGACCAATCTGCGTGGCGTGATTGTGCCGATTGTTGACCTGCGTATTAAGTTTCATCTGGAAAGCGTCGAATACGGCGGCCAGACCGTTGTCATCGTGGTCAATGTTGCTGATCGCGTGGTGGGTATTGTGGTCGATGGCGTTTCTGATGTTATGACGCTAACCCCCGAGCAAATTAAGCCTGCCCCTGAATTTGGTGTGACGCTATCTTCAGATTTCCTAAGCGGGCTCGGTAGCTTAGACGATCGCATGCTGGTGCTCGTCGATATCGATAAGCTTTTGACCAGTGAAGAGATGGCGTTAGTGGATAGCACCAGCAACCGCTAATGTTTTGCAACTGCTTGATTATTTTTTGGTTACTACAAGACACATGGAGCGTGTCTACCTGTACGAAAACACTACCCGTGCGTTAGGGAAAACGCCTGCGAGTAACGTTGTGTTTGGAGAAACCATAGTGACACAGCTAATGCGGCAGATAATGGGCAATATGACCGTGCGTCTTAGTTGGGGGCTGGTACTTACCTGCTTCTCATTGCTGGTTATTGCGGCATGTGGCATCGGTTTTTATGCCCTTCATCATGGGTCGGCGCTTATGCAGGCCACCAATGATGGCCTGGCCCAGCAGGCTGTGTTTACGGACTTTGCCGCACGTATTCGGTGGTTTTTAATCGCTATTGTGCTAATCACGGTAACAGTGGCGGTAGCGGTAATTTGGGGCGTGACCGCCAATGTTCTGCGCCCTTTGGATCACTTGGTGGGCTATTTTGAAAAGATGGCCCAGGGCGATTTAAGCCAACAAATTACCGCGCCAGGCAATAACGAAATCGGGCGTCTATACGTGGCGATGGCTCATATGCAGTCATCATTATCGGAAACGGTCGGCGTTGTGCGCAGTAGCGGTGCGTCCATTCATGAGCGTTCCCAACAGATTGCCAGTGGTAATAACGATCTCTCCTCGCGTACAGAGCAGCAGGCCTCTTCGCTTGAAGAGACCGCTTCAAGCATGGAGCAACTCGCCTCGACGGTTGAGCATAATGCCGATAATGCTCGACAAGCCAGCCAGCTGGCGCAAAACGCTACCTTAACAGCCCGGCGTAGCGGCGAAGAGGTGGGCGGAATTGTAGAGACGATGCAGGATATTAACGCCAGCTCCCACCAGGTGGCGGATATTATTACGGTGATCGACAATATCGCGTTTCAGACCAATATCCTGGCGCTGAATGCCTCGGTAGAAGCCGCACGTGCCGGTGAACATGGCAAGGGGTTTGCCGTGGTGGCGCAAGAGGTGCGCAGCTTGGCAAGCCGTAGTGCCAACGCTGCAAAAGAGATCCGCACGCTGATTGATCGGTCATTGGGCACGGTAGATGCCGGCACGCAGCGCGTCAATCAGGCAGGTAAAACCATGCAGGCGTTGGTCGATGCCGTGCAGCGGGTAAGCGATATCATGGATGAAATCGCCGCCGCGTCGGAAGAGCAGAGCAACGGTATCGGTCAGGTCAATCAAGCTGTCGCACAGATGGATCAGGTGATTCAGCAAAATGCGCAGCTTGTCCAGCACGCCGCTCATAGCGCTAATGAACTTGAAAGTGAAGCCGCCCGGTTAAGAAATGCCGTCGAACGCTTTCAGGTAGCGCATAGCATTGCCCCTTCCATCTCGCCCAGCGTGAGTTTAGCCCCCCCTTTAGCATCCCGGCCACCTGCCATTACCCCTGCGAAAACGGCAGAGGCGCAAGCCTGGGAAGCATTTTAACGGCATGCGTCTGTTGAGCGACATACTGCTTACGAACTGAACAATAAGGCAAATCAATGCGCAATAACCAGCCTATTTCTCAACGCGAAGTTGAGTTGAAGGAAAACGATTTTCTGGTCTCTCGTACGGATTTAAAAGGTCGTATTACGTACACGAACCCGGCATTTATTGAGATAAGTGGCTACACGCATGACGAGTTGATAGGTGCTCCGCATAACCTGGTTCGCCATCCGGATATGCCGCCTGCCGCGTTTGAGAATTTTTGGCAAACCGTACAGGGCGGAGATACCTGGCGTGGGTTGGTTAAAAATCGCTGTAAAAATGGTGATCACTACTGGGTGGACGCCAGCGTAACGCCAATTATTGAAGACGAACAGGTTGTTGGTTACGCCTCGGTGCGCGTTCAAGCCTCACGTGAGGCCATAAAGCGTGCTGAACAGGCTTATGCTGAGATACGGGAAGGACGTAACAAGCATCTCTACCTGGACAAAGGGCGTCTGCGACAGCGTGGTGTCGGCCAGTGGCTGAAAAGGATTCAGTTGAATACCATCCGCGCCAAACTGGTTGGCATGATTGTGGTCGCTGCGGCGTTGCTGTTGATTAGCGGGGGCTTGGGTCTTTACGGTCTTAACGCGTCAAGTGAGCGGCTTGAGAGGCTTAATAGCGATGGTTTGCGCGACGTCGTCAGGCTGCAACAAATTGACCAAATGATCGCCAATACGCGCCAGGGAATGATTGAACCAGAGCGTATGGAGTTGATCAATCAGCGTTTTGAAATAGGTGAAACCATTGAGCAGCGTGCTGAAGAAGTAGCCACCGTATGGCAGGGCTATTACACCCGTGCGGTCAATAACACGCCGCTTGCCAGTGCGTTTAACGATCAACTTCAGGCCTTTCTTGAGGAGGGAATGGGTCAGGCGGCCCGTGTGCTGCAAGCCGAAGAGACCTACCAAGCGTTTACTGGGCTGGACGCCGTCATCAGCGTCATGTCTGATGAGGGGCGGGCACTTTCTGAAAGCGTGAATCAGCTCATTGAGCAAAAACAGCAAGCGGCTGAACAAATGGCGGTTGATGCCCAGCACGCGCAAAACACCATTATCGCAACGCAAGCGGTGGTGCTGGGGGTTGGGTTGGCGCTGCTGATAGCGATTGGTTGGTTAACCTTCCGCGCAATTATACGTCCCCTAAAGGGCGCATCACGTTTTACGCTGCAAATCGCGGGCGGTAACCTGGCGGCTTCCGCGCCCAAGCGTCAGCACGATGAAGTGGGCCAGCTACTTGATGGGCTTAATGCCATGCGTAAAAGCTTAAGCAGCATTATTGGCGACGTAAAAGGCGGGATAGATATCGTAACGCCTGCCGCACAAGATATTGCGACAGGTAATGAAGCGCTCTCTTCACGTACCGAGCAACAGGCTGCTTCGCTACAGCAAACGGCCTCCAGTATGGAAGAGATGACGGCTACCGTACGTCAGAATAGCGACAACGCTCAAGAAGCCCGCCGACTCGCCGATAATAACTCTACTCGGGTTTCTCAAACGGGCGAGCTAATGGCGCAGTTGGTAGACAATATGCAACGCATTACCCAAAGCTCTCAAAAGATGGCCGATATCATCAATACCATCGACTCGATAGCTTTCCAAACCAACATCCTGGCGCTGAATGCCTCGGTGGAGGCGGCGCGCGCCGGCGAACATGGGCGTGGCTTTGCCGTGGTGGCCGAAGAAGTGCGTAATTTAGCCGGACGAAGCGCCGGCGCTGCCCAGGAAATTCGAGGGTTGATTGACGGTTCTAACAAGGAAGTCAATGCGGGCGCTGGGCTGGTTGAAAAAGCAGAAGCCGCGATCAGTGAGGTCGCTGAGGCGGCACGCAGTATTACCAATATCATGCACGAAATTTCGGCAGCCTCTGAAGAGCAAAGCAGTGGTATTGCCGAGGTAAATCAGGCGGTGGCTGAAATGGATCAGGCAACGCAGCAAAATGCCGTACGTGTTCAGGAAACCGCACGCGCCGCCGTTGCGTTAGAGCAGCAAGCAAGCCTGCTCGCGCTATCGGTTGAAGCCGTTCGGCTTAACCAGAAGAGCCCAGAACGCCCTGTTGCCTTGGCGAACACGTTACCTGCTAAACAAGCAACAACGCTTGCCAGCCCCACAGCGCGCAACAAAGTAGCCGCGCCTGCTGTGCAGCGACAAGCGACACCTGTAGAGGAATGGGAAGAATTTTGAGCGAACAACGCGAACTAGGTGTCGACGCCAATCAGTGGGCGTCTAGTCATCAGATTGAACGAGATCTGATGCTCACGGATGCGGATTTCTTACGAATACGAGAGCTTATTTACCAGCGTGCTGGCATCGTGTTGGCCGAGCATAAACGCGAGATGGTTTATAGCCGGTTAGCCAAGCGCCTTCGACATCATGGTTTGACACGTTTTAGCGATTACTTATTGCGCCTGGAGCGTCAGCCTGATGCAAAAGAGTGGGAGGCGTTTACCAATGCGCTGACCACTAATCTGACCGCGTTTTTTCGCGAGGCGCACCATTTTCCCCTATTGGCAGAGCATCTTCGCCATAAGCAGAGCCCGGTCACTATTTGGTGTTCGGCCGCTTCAACGGGTGAAGAGCCCTATTCACTGGCCATGACGCTTTTGGAAACCCTGGGGCCCAAAGCGGCGCAGGCGAAAATCGTTGCCACCGATATCGATACCGATGCCCTAAGCCGCGCGCGCGCCGGTATTTATCCACAAGAGCAGGTGCGCAAGTTAGATGAAGCCCGTGTGAAACGCTTTTTTCAGAAGGGTACAGGGCAGCAACAGGGGCTCGCTCGTGTGCGCCCGGAAGTTTCCGAGCTGGTTGAGTTTATGCCTCTTAATCTGCTGTCGACACAGTGGCCGATTAAAGGCCCGTTTGATGCCATTTTTTGTCGAAATATCATGATCTATTTCGATAAAGAGACGCAGGCAAAGATTCTTAAGCGGTTTGCGCCCCTTATGAAGCCGGATGGCCTGCTGTTTGCCGGTCACTCTGAAAACTTTTCGTATATTAGTGATGCGTTCAAGCTGCGGGGCCAGACGGTATACACGCGGGCTTAATGGAACCATTTTCGTGTTTTTTATACGCCTAATGCGTGGTTATCCGTGCAAACAAGGCAGCATACCCGGCATTAACTGCAAAGGAGGCGTGCATTGAGCGCTGCCAAGATCAAAGTATTGTGTGTCGATGACTCGGCGCTGATTCGTGATTTGTTAACCGAAATTATCAACTCGCAGCCGGACATGGAAGTGGTTGCCGTGGCGCCTGATCCACTGGTTGCCAGGGATTTAATTAAGCAACACAACCCTGATGTGCTAACACTTGACGTTGAAATGCCGCGCATGGATGGGCTCGATTTTCTGGAACGCCTGATGCGCCTGCGGCCCATGCCGGTCTTGATGGTGTCATCGCTCACGCAAAGCGGTTCGGAAATTACGCTGCGTGCACTTGAGCTTGGCGCGCTGGACTTTGTGGCCAAACCAAGCCTGGGTATTCGGCATGGCATGATGGAGTACGCCAATGAAATCGCCGAAAAGCTGCGTGCGGCCGCACGTTCACGGCCGCGTCAGGCGCGCCATAAAAATGCTCCACCGCCTGCACAGTTAAAAGCGCCGTTAGTCTCAAGCGAAAAACTGATTATCATCGGAGCATCCACGGGCGGCACGGAAGCCATCCGTGCGGTATTAGAGCCGTTGCCTGCCAACTCCCCTGCCATTTTGATCACCCAGCATATGCCGGGGGGGTTTACGCGCTCGTTTGCCGAGCGCCTGGATCGGTTGTGTCGAATAACCGTCAAAGAGGCGACTGATGGTGAACGTGTGCTGCCGGGCCACGCCTACATTGCCCCTGGCGACCAGCACTTAAAGCTCGTACGCAGCGGAGCAAACTATGTGGCACGTCTGGACAGCGGGCCACCGGTCAACCGGCATCGGCCATCCGTCGATGTGCTGTTTCATTCCGCCGCGGAACAGGCTGGGCGTAACGCCATCGGGGTGATTCTGACCGGCATGGGCAAAGATGGGGCTGTGGGGCTTTTGGAAATGCGCCAGGCTGGCGCGCCTACCGTTGCTCAAAACGAGGCGACGTGTGTGGTCTTTGGTATGCCGCGTGAAGCGATAGCCATGGGTGGCGCTGTCGAAGTTGCTGCACTCGATGATATTCCCGCCCGGTTGATGGCAATGGTAGCTGCCTCCGGTCGCTCCCAGCGGGTATAAACCTTTTTACTATAAAAATGCTTGGCGAAGGGGATGATCCAATGACGCGTTTACTGCGCAACCTGAGTATCCATGCGGCCGTTGTGGCGGCATTAATGTGTTTTGCCATGCTGATTATCATGCTGGCGAGCATCAGTTTTCTATCGGAGAACCGAGCACAGGAAAATCTGGCGACTTACGGGCTTATTAGTAGCGATCAGCTGAATGAGATTAATCGGGCCGATTCGCTACTTAACCAGGCCATGCTGGCCATGGAGATTGCCTCAAATTACTTAATGGTCGGCCATATGGGCCGAACCAATGAGCAGTTGGCGATTGCTGCCGACCGTATTGAGCGTTCCGAGATGCGTTTTGAGAACTTTGCTGCGTCCCCCCGTACGCCGCAGGGCGAAGCGTTAGGACGTGAGTTAATCGAAAACTTCCGTACCGTTATGGCGTTAGTAAAGCAGCAGCACGAAAGCTTTGCTCAGATGGATATCAACACTTACAGCGATTTGCGGGAAGCGCTAGTAGCGCCGTTAGCTAGCCTTGCCGAAAGCACAACGGCATTCGTTCAGTATGGGTTTCAGCGGGTTGATACGATCGGCCAGGATGCCAAAGCCCAAGGCAACGTCTTCAAGCTCATCAGTGCCATCGCGGTGGGGCTGGCGCTACTCATTACGCTGATTATTTATATTGGGTTGAGGCGTACGGTCATTACGCCGTTGAACGATGCGGTCAGGCGGTTGGATAAAATTGCCGAGGCAGATTTGACCCAACCGGTACCTAACGCAGGCAACAATGAGATTGGCCGACTGTTTGCTGCCATGGCCACCATGCAACAAAACCTGACGGCGATTGTGACGCGGGTTCGCGAAGGCAGTTCTGAGATTCACTACGGCACGCGGGAAATCGCCAGCGGCAATGCGGATCTTTCCTCACGCACTGAGCAGCAAGCGGCAGCCATTGAAGAAACCGCGGCCAGCATGGAAGAAATGACGGCCACTGTGAAGCAAAATGCTGATAATTCCCGCCAGGCCAGCACGCTGGCCGCGGACGCTTCGTCAACGGCTGAACATGGTGGCCAGGTAGTGAACCAGGTGGTTCAAACGATGCACGGCATATCGAGCAGCTCGCAAAAAGTGGCCGATATTACCAGCGTTATCGACTCTATTGCTTTTCAAACCAATATCCTTGCTCTCAACGCCTCGGTAGAAGCCGCGCGCGCTGGTGAGCAGGGCCGTGGGTTTGCAGTGGTGGCCGGTGAGGTCCGTAACCTCGCCAGCCGCAGTGCTGATGCTGCCAAAGAGATCAGAACGTTAATTGACGCCTCGGCGAGCCAGATTAAGCAAGGCTCGACATTAGTCGAGCAGGCAGGTTCTACCATGGCCGATGTCGTGACGGCCGTGCGCCGGGTTACCGATATCATGGATGAGATATCGGCAGCCTCGCAGGAACAAAGCGATGGCATTGAGCAGGTAAGTCACGCGGTCGGCCAAATGGATCAGGTAACTCAGCAGAATGCTGCACTGGTACAAGAGGCCTCCGCAGCCGCTACATCGCTCGAAGAGCAGGCCAATCATTTGGAAGAGGCCGTTGCCGTCTTCAAGCTGCTGGGGTCGCAATCCCCTCAGCGCGCTTCGTTACCGGCGCAAGCTACCTCAACCCTTTCTCGCCCTGCGCAAAAAATCGTACCGGCTGTTCCAGCGACACGTCCAGTATCCAGCCATAGCGATCATGCAGAGTGGGAAGCTTTTTAACCCTGACTAAGTAACTCGTCATCTGATGACGTGTATTGATAAGAGGATGAATAATGGCCGATAAAAACATGAGTTTTCTGGTGATCGACGACTTTCCTACGATGCGTCGGATTGTACGTAGCCTGCTTAAAGAGCTGGGCTTTACCAACGTTGATGAAGCCGAAGATGGCCAAGACGCGCTAAATAAACTGCGCGCAGGCAATTTTGAATTTGTCGTTTCCGACTGGAACATGCCTAACCTGGACGGTCTGGAAATGCTCAAGGAGATCCGTCAGGATGAAGCCTTGAAACATTTGCCGGTGTTGATGGTGACGGCAGAAGCCAAGAAAGAAAATATTATTGCGGCCGCACAGGCGGGTGCCAACGGCTATGTCGTCAAGCCGTTTACCGCCGCTACCCTCGAAGAAAAGCTGAATAAAATCTTCGACAAAATGGGTAAATAAAGCGATTGGGCCGAAGGGCCTGGTTCGCGAGGAGACAATGTAATGAGTCAGAATGAGCAGATCGGCTCTGCCCAGCTGTCCGAGGAAGGCGCTGAAGAATTAATTCATCGCATCGGCAAGCTTACCCGCATGTTGCGCGATAATATGCGCGAACTGGGTTTGGATAAAGAGATCGAAAAAGCAGCTGAAGCCATTCCAGACGCCCGCGATCGGTTGCACTATGTTGCCACCATGACCGAGCAGGCGGCTGATCGTGCGTTAAACGCCATTGATCGCGCGCAGCCGCTTCAGGACGAGCTTGCCGAGCGAGCTGAAGTACTTGATAAGCAATGGGCCGACTGGTTTGAGGCACCCAAAGAGCTAGCGGATGCCAAGACGCTCGTAAAGGAAACACGCACCTACCTAAGCGATGTGCCGACAATTACGGCCGCCACGAACAAAGAGCTTCTCGAAATCATGATGGCCCAGGACTTTCAGGACCTGACCGGCCAGGTGATCAAGAAGATGATGGACGTGATCCGTGAGATCGAACATCAACTGGTACAAGTGCTGATCGACAACGTGCCCGGTGCGCAGGCCCGCGAGTCGATGCAACGTAAAGCGGAAGATCAGTGGAAGAGCGAGTCTGCACGACGTAAAGAAGAGCTGTTGAACGGCCCGCAAATCAAGGAAAATGCGCCTGATATCGTGACAGACCAGGATCAAGTGGACGACTTATTGGACGAATTGGGCTTTTAATGCGGTGTTATTAGGGCATTGTAAAAAGCCGTATCTGGCAAAATAGGCGTTTTGTTCAGCCGTCCCCTGGGGCGGCTGAATTTATGGTGAGCCGCGCACGACGAGCCGGATGGCAGCATGGCAGATAACGATAGCGATCAGGAAAAGACCGAAGAGGCTACGCCCAGGCGGATGGAAAAGGCGCGCGAAGAGGGGCAGGTGCCTCGTTCTCGCGAGCTAACCACGTTTTTGCTTTTGCTAGGCGGCGTCATTGGCTTATGGAGCATGGGAATGATGCTCTATGACCAATTAGGCATGGTTATGGAGCAGGCATTGCTCTTTGACCGCCGGCAAGCCATGGAAGAGATGCCGATGCTGGTCAATGCGCTGGACCTGGGGCAGCGCACGCTGTTTACCATGATACCGCTATTTTTACTGCTCACCGTGATTGCGTTGGTTGCGCCTGCCCTGCTAGGCGGCTGGCTGGTTTCAGCGAAGTCCATGCAGCCCAAGCTTTCCAAATTGAATCCTGTTGCAGGGGTTAAGCGCATCTTCTCAACCCAGGCGCTTATTGAGCTGGCCAAAGCGATAGCCAAATCAGTACTGATCGGCAGTGTGGTTTCGGCTTTTTTATACTTCAATATCGGCAAGTTTTTAGCATTGATGGACCAGCCTGTGCAGCAGGCGTTGGCCAGCGCGCTTAATATGGCGGCCCAAGCCGCCGGACTGATGGTGCTGTCGCTGATCGTGGTGATTCTGATGGATGTTCCTTTTCAGCTGTGGAGCAACGCCAAAAAACTCCGCATGAGCAAGGAAGAGGTGAAGCGCGAGCATAAGGAGTCAGAAGGCGACCCTCATGTGAAAGGGCGCATTCGTCAGCAGCAGCAGGCGATGGCGCGGGGCAGGATGATGAGCAAAGTTCCTGAAGCCGATGTGATTATTACCAACCCCACTCATTATGCCGTTGCCTTGAGGTATCAGGAGGGCAGCATGGGTGCGCCGCGATTAGTCGCCAAAGGGGCGGATGCCGTTGCCGCAAAAATACGTGAGCTGGGTGCCGAGGCTGGCGTCCCTCGCCTTGAGGCTGCGCCGTTGGCGCGAGCCCTTTACCACCACGTGGATTTAGAGGCAGAAGTGCCGGCTGAACTATATACCGCGGTGGCCGAAGTGATGGCCTGGGCGTACCGCCTGAAGCATGTTGCACAACAAGGAGGCGAGGTGCCCCCAACCCCCGATAACCTGCCGGTACCCCCGGAAATGCAAACCCCCGGTGGTCGTGCCGGTGGCAATGAGGCGCAGTCATGAAAGGTTTGAACCAGCTGGTCACCCACCGCGATTGGATGGGCGATGTACGCATGAAGCTGCTCGCCGGGCCGCTGCTGATTCTAATGATTTTGGGCATGATGATCCTGCCCTTGCCGCCGTTTGCGCTGGATCTACTGTTCACCTTTAACATTGCCCTAGCCATCATGGTGCTGCTGGTCAGCATGTTTGCACAAAAGCCTCTGGATTTTGCCGCCTTCCCGGCGGTTTTGCTGTTTACCACGCTATTGCGCCTGTCGCTTAACGTCGCCTCAACCCGCGTTGTCCTGATGGAAGGGCACGCGGGCGGTGCGTCGGCTGGTAAGGTCATTGAAGCGTTTGGTACTTTTTTGGTGGGCGGCAATTTTGCCGTAGGTCTGGTGGTCTTCTTAATCTTGGTGATTATTAACTTCATGGTAATCACCAAAGGCGCCGGGCGGATCGCCGAAGTGGGCGCACGCTTTATGCTTGATGCCATGCCCGGTAAGCAGATGGCCATCGACGCTGATTTAAATGCGGGACTGATTGGCGAAGACGATGCCAAAAAGCGGCGTGCCGAAGTTGCTCAGGAAGCCGATTTTTATGGCTCGATGGACGGTGCGAGCAAGTTTGTCCGCGGCGATGCCATGGCTGGTCTTGTGATCATGGTGGTAAATATTATCGGTGGTCTGCTGATCGGCATGCTGCAGCATGATATGAGTTTTGCAGACGCCGGGCGTACTTATACGCTGTTAACCATTGGTGATGGGCTTGTTGCGCAGATCCCGGCGCTGGTTATTTCAACGGCCGCCGGTGTGACGGTATCCCGCGTTAATACCGACCAGGACGTTGGTCAGCAGATGATCAGCCAGCTGTTTGTGAACCCTCAGGTCATGATCCTGGCCGCGATGGTCATGGGGCTATTAGGCTTAGTGCCGGGTATGCCCAATCTGGTCTTTTTGATCTTTACGGCGCTACTAAGCGGTTTAGCCTGGTTCTTGATTCGTAACAAGCAGAAAGCCCAGGTGCAGGAAGAAATTACCGCGGAGCCGCCTGCCCTGCAGGAGACCCCGGAAGCCAGTTGGGAAGATGTTCAACTGGTCGATACCTTGGGCCTGGAAGTAGGGCACCGCTTGATCCCGCTGGTAGATGCCCGCCAGAAAGGTGAGCTGTTAGGGCGTATTAAAAGCGTGCGTAAAAAGTTTGCCCAGGAAGTCGGCTTTCTGCCCCCTGTTGTGCATATTCGCGATAACCTGGAGCTTCCGCCCAATACCTATGTGCTCTCCATGAAAGGCGCCGAAATTGGCCGCGCTGAAGCGCAGCCAGGCAAATGGTTAGCGATCGACCCAGGCCAAGTGTCTGGAGAGCTGCAGGGAACGGCTACCCAAGATCCGGCCTTTGGCCTGCCGGCGGTATGGATAGACACTAACCAGCGTGAGCACGCTCAGGTTTATGGTTACACCGTGGTGGATGCAAGCACCGTGATTGCCACCCATTTAAACCATCTTTTGCACCGTCACTCACCTGAAATGCTGGGTCGCCAAGAGGTGCAGAAGCTGCTCGATAAACTAGGCGATGATCAGAAGTCACTGGTAGAAGAGGTCGTGCCCAAAGCGATTTCGCTCACCATCTTGCAGCGTATTTTGCAAAATCTGCTGGAAGAGGATGTCTCTATCCGTGATATGCGCACTATTTTGGATACCCTGGCCGAGTTTGCCGGACAACAACAAGACCCCAATGAGCTTACCGCGCTTGTACGTATCGGATTAGGGCGCGCTATTACACAGCAATGGTTTGCCGGGCAGGAAACTCTCAATGTGATGGGACTTGATGCCCAGCTTGAGCAGGTGCTAATGCAAGCAATGAATGGAAATGGGGCAATGGAGCCGGGCCTTGCTGAAACCTTAATGACACAGGCGCAGCAAGCACTGGAGCGTCATGAGGGCAGTGGCGACGCGCCGGTGCTGGTCGTTCAGCACTCCCTGCGCGGCGTGCTATCGCGCTTTTTGCGTCGCCGCTTGCGTCACCTTGTCGTCATGTCTCAAGCTGAGATCCCCGATGACCGTACGTTGCGCGTGACCACGATAGTGGGGGGGCGCTAAGCATGACAGGCAGTAACCAGCGCATCGGTTTCTTGTACATACATAAGGTAAGGCATGAGCGTTAAGCGTTTTATTGGAGCAAACAGTCGTGATGTCATGCGCCAGGTACGTGAAACACTTGGCGATGATGCTCTTATTCTGGCCAACCGGCGAACCGACGATGGCATTGAAATTTTGGCAATGGCCGACGATGCCGTCGAGCCTGTTGAGACCACCGCTGCGCCGGTTGTTAGCCCGCTAGCACCGCTTGTCGAGGCGCAGGATCCACTTCAGGCCATGAGCGAGCGACTGCTGCGCGAAATGCAGGATATGCGCGCCCTGATAACCAGCCAGCAGGCGACCCGCCCCGTTGAGCCTTTACAGGCAGTGGGTACACAAGAGCGGCTATATCAGCTGCTGGACCGCGTGGGATTTAGCGCCGAGCTTAGCGATGAAGTACTCAAAGGCCTGCCTGAGTCACTGCAAGCACTTGACTCTAATAGTGATCAGCCGCTGATCTGGCTTCGTCAGCAGCTGACCAGCAGGCTCAGTGTGCTGGATGAAGAAGCCAGCTTTTTCGACCAAACCGGTATTGTTGCCCTGGTCGGGCCTACCGGGGTGGGCAAAACCACGACCACGGCTAAGCTTGCCGCACGCTTTGTGATGCGTCATGGCACGCGCCCTGTGGCTTTGGTGACCACTGATAGTTTCCGTATTGGCGCCCATGAACAGTTAAGAATCTACGCTCGCCTGTTGGATACGCCCATGTATGCGCTAGATGCTGAGCAACCGGTTGATGATCTGCTGGGGCGTCTGCAGGGCAAGCAGTGGGTCATGATCGATACCGTCGGCATGAGCCAGCGTGATCAACGCGTAATAGAGCAGATCGCCCATTTGCAAGGAGGCCAGTCTACCGTTCGTCTGGTGCTTCTGCTGAACGCGGCCAGCCAGCCAGAAACCCTTGAAGAGGTCGTGTTGCGTTATCGCCAGGCTGCGCGTGCGGCGGGGGCTGAGCTTAATGACTGCATTATCACCAAACAGGACGAAGCCGGCCGGCTGGCACCGGTATTAGATATCGTCATACGCCATGGGATGCGCGTGCTGTTCAGCTCGAATGGCCAGCAGGTGCCTGAAGATATGAGCGTGGCGCTGCCTGAGTCGCTGATTGATCAGGCTCTGGCAACGCAGGTGCCTATGAGCGCGCGCACGGCACGGCCAGCCGCTGTCAGTATGCCTCGCTGGTCGCGGGATGTGCTTGGCCAAGGTCGGCGGCTGTCATCGCTGCTCACGCGCTTGCGTCAGCGTATGTCGGGTTTCAGCGCTCTTGAAGCCGTGTGGGATATTGGCGCGCTACCGGGGGAGTTACAAGATGCCCAGCTTGCCCGGCAGCTTACCCAGCCTTTACCTGCGAAAGGAGTGGTCTGGGCTGCACGGCGCAATGAACGTGGCTGCGATTGGGCCATGCCGGATATCGGCTTTAATGAGCAGAACGCCTGGCTTGCCTTGCCCTGGCTCCAGCACCGCCAGCCAGCGGGTTGGCAGGCGCGCCTGGAGACTTTAAAGGAAGCGGCTGGGGCGAGCACGCACATCTTGCCCGTCTTACCCGTACCGGAAACCGTGTGCTGGTTAAATGAGCAGCAACTGACCTGGATCAGCCTGGTTAGCTCGGCACAGCGGGTATACTTTCACGGCGAGCGCTATGCGCTGCGCTTACTGTTTAATGAAAGCACGCTCAGCCATCATGTTGGTGTGCGCTTTCGCGGCCAGTACATGCAGCTATGGACCGCCTATGCAGAAGTACACAATGAGGCTGGCAACGTATTGCTGGCATGGTATGGCGAGATCCGTGACCCCGAAAGCGCCAAGGTGGTTACCCGGCGTTACTGGCTCACGCCAGCCCACTTAGGTAGCGAGATCTTATCGCTGCTGCTGATACAGCTACAGGGGGAAGGGCTTGCGGCGCTCACGAAGCGGGCTTGGCAGCAGTTGAAAGAGGCCGATAGCGGAGATCTGAACCCCGAAGTGCGCTTATTAATGGCCAGCGGCATGGCAGCGGTGGTCGGTCACCTAGATAGCGCTGAGGATGACGCGGCTTCGACCTTGCGCACCGACCTGTTGAGTTTGCTTGGCGCGCGCCGCAAACGGCGCGATACGGCCATGTTGGACGCGTTGGTATATGCCTTTATGGCACGTGACGCTATTCGCCAACTGGGCGGTATTAGCCAAGAGGTGAGCATATGAGCCAGGATCAGGCGGCGGGTTTACGCCAATGGGCAGATACCCAGCGCTTGAAACAGACGCAAGCGACCTCTGATGCTCTCTTAGAGACAGAGACAGAGACAGAGACAGAGACAGAGACAGAGACAGAGACAGAGACAGAGACAGAGACAGAGACAGAGACAGAGACCGGCGCGGGGAAGGCCAGCGAGACTCATACGCAAAGCGTCCTCACGCCTTCGCACACAATGTTAGAGCCGCCTGAAGGTCCGCTGGTTAGGCCTAAAAAAACCTTATTTATTGTTGGTTTACCTGGCCGTGGGGCACCGTCGGCCAATCAGGTAAAGAGCCGCCTGGCGCAGTGGGCTGCCCTGGGGCGCCACTGGGCGGGCGATCCTGATGACTGGGCTATTTGCGTGGTCAAGGCCGATGCGTCCGAACTGGCTCAGTTAAGCGCTAAACACGCGCGCTGGGCACTATGGGTTAACAGTGAGGCTGATGCGTTTGCACAAATGTACCGCGCCTTACGCCTGGCACGTGAAAATGGTGGGCCGCGCCGCTTGTTGGCACTCCACGAGCCGTATTTGCCGCGCCAAGGGCTACTAAGTAACTTGCGCGAAGCCGCTGCGCATTATTTGGCGACCGATTTGTTATTGCTGGCACGCTGAAAGCGACATACAGGCGCTTCTATGTAAGGCTTATGCCAAGCCGTCGATCTGAGGAAATGCTAAGTATGCTAAGCGGATGGTTAAAGGTAGTCTGTGTGGTAAGTGGCCTCTTGGGTATTATCGGCACGGCTGGGGCTGCGGGCAGTTGGAGTGCGTCGGTGCCCAGCGTGATGGTGGCAATGAGTGATCGTGAAAGCCGCAGTCAGCCAATAGTGCCACCCAATGGGGCACTTGCGCATGACGGTGTTCTTGACCGTATACACTGGCGGCTTGACGCGCCTCCAGGGGTACCCATTAATGCTTGGCTATGTCATCCAGAGCAGTGCGTTGCGCTGAGTGGCGGGCGCGGTACCATTACCCAACTGGCGGGCAGGCAAGCGGATGTTCCACTGCAGTTCCGCTTTGCCTTAATGCCAGGTCAGCGCCCTGTCCGCGTGCAAGGGCTGAATGTAATCGTGAACTACCAGTAAAAGTTGTATAGCCGCGAGGCAATAAGATGTACACAGCAAAAGGCAGAATCAAACAAGGTGAGCTGTTAGCGCAGTATATGCCACTGGTAAGACGTCACGCCTTAACGCTGCAGGTCAGGTTGCCCGCAAGCATTGAACTTGACGATCTTATCCAGGCAGGCACGGTAGGGCTTTTAGAAGCGCTAGGTCGTTTTGACGCCGCTCAAGGAGCCAGTTTTGCGACCTTTGCAAGCCAACGTATCCGTGGTGCGATGGTGGATGAGCTGCGCACTCGGGACTGGATGCCGCGCAGCGTAAGGAGGGCTGCTCGCGCAATGGATGACACGGTACGCCGGCTGGAGCAGCAATTGGGGCGCCCACCGGAAGAAAAAGAAATTGCGCTTGAACTTGATATGCCGCTCGATGAATATCAGCAGTTGCTTAACGACACCAATAGCGGCCAGTTACTGCCGTTTGAGGAACTTGTCGCTGATGGCGGCGAGCCAGCAAGCTTCGATGTCAGCAATTTACCGTTTGAAAAGCTGCTTGATGAGCAGCAGCGGCAAACGTTAATCGCCGCCATTGAGGCGCTCCCTGAGCGGGAAAAACTGCTGATGGCGCTTTATTACCAAGAAGAGCTGAATCTTAAAGAAGTGGGAGCCGTGCTCGGAGTGACCGAGTCCCGCGTGTCACAGTTGCACAGCCAGGCAATAAGCCGCCTGCGGGCCCGCTTACACGATTCTGCTTGAACCGCTTCTATCTACACCATAACCGGCAAGGAACCGTTGATGAACCCGTCTACGCTGATAGGTATATTCGCCAGTATGCTACTGCTGGTGAGCGTTCTGTTTTTTACTGCAGAGTCTCCGGAAAGCTTTATCAACCTGCCCGGTTTAGCGATCGTGGTGACCGGCACGTTGGCAGCCACGTTTATCAGCTACCCGCTAAAGGAAGTGTTGCGTGTGGTGCGGCTGGTGGGCCTCGTCTTTCGGCGTGAAAACACCTATGCACGTGACGATATCAATGAACTGGTTGCTATGTCCCGGCTATGGTTTAAAGGCGATGTAAGGGCGGTGGAAAAAGAGCTGGTGCATACACGTAACCCATTTTTACGTACCGGCATTCAACTGGTGATTGCCAATACTAAAGAAGACGAAATTTTCGACATGCTGCGTTGGCGTATCGCCCGTTTAAAAGCCCGCGAGCATGCGGAAGCGCAAATTTTTCGCACCATGGCGACCTATGCGCCAGCGTTTGGCATGATCGGTACGCTCGTTGGGCTGGTGAATATGCTCGAAGTCATGGATGCAGGCGACCTGGATGTGATTGGCCCACGCATGGCGGTAGCGCTGCTAACGACGTTTTACGGTATTTTGCTGGCCAACCTGGTATTCAAGCCGATAGCTGTCAAGCTTGAACGGCGTACGGAAGAGCGTCTGATCACCATGAACATGGTATTGGAAGGCATTTCCCTGATTACTAAACGGCGCCTGCCTTCATTTATTGAAGAGACGCTGAATTCGTTTATTGCTAATTATAATGATGAAATTCGTGATGCCAGCATAAAGCCGCGACCGGATCCCTCAAGCGCGGCGGCGAAGGGCTAACACGATGCTGGATCGCGATACTCGTCATGCATTGGAAATGCCGGCAGGGCAGAGCGAAAGCGATGAGAGTTGGCTTACCAGCTACTTAGATGTACTGACCCTGCTGATTACGTTATTTGTACTGCTGCTGGCTCTGTCACCTCCGGGTGGCAGTGAGGCGGATGAGGGCGGAGGCATAGGCGCAAGCGTGGCTGAAGCGCTACCGCTAGCCACGCTTGCGACCGGAATCTACCCGCGGCATAGCGGTTTACAGCCACAGATGGTGGCCCTGGATATCCCAGGCGTTAGCGTATCGCAAGGCCAGGGCGGCGTTACGCTGCGCATTGATGACAACCTTTTGTTTCCCAGTGGTGAGGCAGTACTAACCGCTCAGGGACAAGATGTGATAGAAAGCGTTATAGAAGCGTTGGCAACCTTTGACGGCCAAATATCAGTTGAGGGGCACACTGACAACATTCCTATTGCGACTCCCCGATTCCCCTCCAACTGGGAGCTGTCTGCTGGACGCGCAATTGCTGTGATGCGTCATCTAGAGCGTCAGGGGGTGGCTATTTCTCGTATGCGGGCCGTTGGTTATGCCGACACCCAACCCATGGAGAGTAACGCAACGCCTGATGGACGAGCCGCTAACCGGCGCGTTGAACTATTGTTGCGTCATCAGTCAGAGGGGTAAATCAATTTACTGAAGGTCGGGTTTGTGTCTAAGCATCACCCTTTACTGCAGTCATTTGGTGCCTTACTGGTGCTTGATGCCGATAGTCGGCATATTCAAGCCACCAGCACTAACCTTGAAGCGCTGGTCGGTTTAAGCGCCTCTTCGCAGAAGATAACGCTAAATCAACTGTTGGGTAAGCGTATGGCTCAACGGGCGCGGCGTGAGCTACAGGGTCAGCAGCGGCTAGCGGCACCGCTAGTATTCAACCATGGATCGGATAAGCAGGCCCGTCTGCAGCTGCGTGCTTACCGAAGCGGTGAACACGTCATCATGGAGATTGAGCCGCTTGTCATTGTGGGGCAGCGACGCCTGCTAGGGGCGATCAATGAGCAATTTATTAAGCTCACAGAGGCGGCCAATCAAGACGAGTTGCTCACCTATTTGGTGAATGAAGTCCGCCAGCTAACGGGTTTCGAACGCGTGACTGTCTGTCATTTTGACCCTGACTGGCATGGCCATATTGTGGCCGAGGCTAAAGATACCCAGCTGCCGACTTTAGTGGGGCAACGGATGGCGGCAAGTGACGTTCCACCAACGCTTCGACGTGCCTATGCACGCCATCCTGTACGCTTTATTGAAGATGCCAACGCGTCATTTGAACAACTTGTGCCTAACGACTTTCCGATCAATTTAGACGCGAGCGTACTTCGTGCGCCAGCCCCAGAGCGGCAGTGCTATATGGAGTCGCTAGGTGTGCGTTCCATGCTGTGCGTGGCTATGCAGCGTGACACAGGCCTTTGGGGACTGCTTTCCTGCTTTTCGACTACGCCGCATCCGGTACCGGCCTCGGTTCGGGATGCGGTACATATCTTGGTACAAATGGTGACCGAGCGGCTGGCACTGCTGCGCGCTCGTCAGGAAGCGCGCTATCTAAAGCGTGTCCAGGACAGCCTGATGCCTGCTACCAGCCCGCACCAAGAACCACAAAGCCCGCAGCAACTGCTGTTTAATCATGCTGATACGTGGATGACGATGTTCCGTGCCCACGGCATTGCGCTGTGGATTGCAGGGGCCGTCTATCAGGTTGGAAAGACGCCCACACCTGAGGCGATTAGCCAGTTTGTGATTCGTTTAGGCAATGCCCATACGCATAGCGGGCCATGGTGCACTCGCCGCATCGCTAAAGAGCCGCTCACCAGTTCGCTTGCCATGCCAGAGCAGTCTGGGGTGCTTGCCGTACCGCTACCTATGAATCCGGCACAGCGCGCATGGCTATGCTTCTTTCGGCCCGAGCAGGTTGAGGCGCTCTATTGGTCCATGCAGCCGACCAGCCAAGTCACGCCGTCAATATGCAATTCGCCGCCAGCTGCCTGGTATGAGGAAATTATCGGTAGCAGTGACGCGTGGCAGCGCGTTGAACGCTTAGCGGCCGTGAAACTAGGCGAAGACTTAACACTTGCCATTTCGAGTTACGAAATCGGCATGTTGAATATGCATCTTGAAAATGAGCGCAAGGCGCTGGCAGCTGCCAATCAGCGCCTTGAGCAGCTTGCCCACTTTGATCCATTAACTCAGGTATGGAACCGCTACCGCATAGAGCAAGCGATCGATACAGAGCTTGTCGCGGCGAAACGCTATGGAGCAGGTTTCGCGCTACTGCTATTCGATGTCGATCACTTTAAAACGATCAATGATACCCACGGGCATAGCCTGGGAGACGACGTTTTAGTGGCCCTGGCACGGCTGGTGGAAAGCTCGCTGCGTGGCTGCGACTATTTTGGTCGTTGGGGTGGGGAAGAATTTGTAGTGCTCGCCACTCACTCTGATCTTCAGGCTGCGCTAGGTTTAGCCGAGCGTTTACGCACACTGCTCACAACGCTGCATGTCGAAGGGCTTAAGCAATTGGTCACTGTGAGTATCGGTATTGCTGTTTGGCAGTCTGGGGATAGCTGTAAAACGTTAATCGCCCGCGCCGATCAGGCTATGTATCGTGCAAAACGCGAAGGCCGAGATCGGGTTGAAATAGCCGACGGTGAAATCGCCTAACATGTTAAAAACACGCTGTTTTGGCTATCAATGTTCAGCGCGAAGCCTCGCAAAGTGTTTGCATGCGCTTAATAGCCTCGTTGGCTCCTTCAAGCTGGAACGTCATATACCAAGGCGCCTGTTCGCCTTGATCAAAGCCTAGAAACAGCTGTTCGCCTTGACGCATCTGAGTCATTAATGTCTGCATGTCACCAAGGTAGAAGTGCACATAAAAACCATCATCGCCGCGCTCAGTGATAAATTCTGCCATGGTGTCCACCACAGGATGTTCATCAATGCGTAGCCGTGTGGGGACTAGGTTGACGGTTTTACTCTCACCTTGCTGTTGCTCCAGCGTGACACGCATTTCAAGCCAGGGTAAATCGCACACATTTTGTGTCGCGTTCAGGCTGAGCGTGGCGTCTGAGTAGCTGTGTGTCTCAACCGCGCGAAAATGGCGTTCACTACCCAGCGTAAGCGCCATCGACTGCCAATGACCATGCGTTTGCGCATCCTGCACATTAAACGTTGCCGCGGATGCTAAAGACGCGAAAAACAGGCAGGCACTGGTCAGGGCAGTTGAGAAAGGTTTCATGATTAGTCGTCAACGTTAGGTAAGAAAAGCCTACAGGCAATGATGAGCGAAGCCTTCGCAAAACGGCTGCATACAGCTGCACGCAGCCGGGTTAGGCCGACATATCAAACAGGGGTCTAACGTCATCGTGAAGATAGCAGTCATCAAACTCACCGGCCTCAGCCAGCGCTTTCAAATCGGGGATCGTGAGATTGTGTCGGTCACGAAACACAAGGCCCTCCTCACTCAGCGAGCTGAACGTACGGCTCACATGGACAGGGCTTAAGCCTAGAATGTCGGCAAGCTGCTCTTGCGAAAGCGGAAGCCGAAACTGCCCATCAATATCGCTATTAGTCTGGCGTAGTCTTAGGTACATCTCATATAGGAAATGCGCCGTTTTTTGCCTTGCACTTCGTCGTGCAAGGGTTACTAAGCGCTCTGTGAGCAGTGCCTGATGACGACTGGCGATGGCAAACACCACCGAGGTGAGCGATATGGACTGGCGAAATATTTCAAGCAGACGCTTATGCGGAAAATGACACACAACGCCATCGGTAATCATGCGCACATTTTCTAGCCGCTGAGAAAAAGCGAATTCGCGCAAACCGATAATGTCGCCGGGTAAAAAAACTTCCAGAATCTGTCGGTTGCCATTCTCAAGGTGGCGATAGGAGAACGCCCAGCCGCTTTTCAATGTGCAGAATTCGCTTGCTGGATCGCCCATTTCCCAGAGTAGTGAGCCTGCTTTGATATCGGTGGGACTTTCTTCCAGTGATATCAATAGCTCTTTTTCTTCCTTGTTTAAAGAGCAGTAATGGCCGAAGTGATGGAGGATGCAGCTTTGTTCTTGGCTCACAGGGGTTCTCCATGAATATTGCTTAACGACGTTTAGTAATATGACCAATAACTTAAGCAATACAATTGCATACTGGGTAGTCGGGCTGCCCTATCACAGGGGGTTCCGGTTAAATTATTACACAAAAACGGCGTTAGGGTGGGTAAATACCCACCCCCGTTTTAGCCGTCGTTTTAACTACTATTTAGGCGTATTCTTGTTGCGCTCAAGTAGCGGCGATAAAAACCGCCCGGTATGTGAAACGCTCTGCTTGGCAATGTGCTCAGGAGTGCCCTCGGCGATAATCTGGCCACCCCCCGAGCCGCCTTCAGGACCTAGGTCTACGACCCAGTCGGCGGTCTTGATCACATCAAGATTGTGTTCAATCACCACAATGGTATTGCCATGATCACGCAGGCGGTGCAAAACGGTCAGCAGCTGGCGAATATCCTCGAAATGAAGACCGGTGGTAGGCTCATCCAAAATGTAGAGCGTCTTGCCGGTGTCGCGCTTGGCAAGCTCCCGGGCAAGCTTGACACGTTGAGCTTCGCCCCCTGAGAGGGTGGTTGCACTTTGGCCAAGTCGAATATACGAGAGCCCGACATCGAGCAAGGTCTGTAAGCGGCGAGCGATGGCCGGAACCGGACTGAAAAACTCAAGCGCGTCCTCGACCGTCATCTCTAGCACTTCGTGGATGGTTTTGCCTTTGTAGTGAATATCCAGGGTTTCGCGGTTATAGCGCTTGCCTTTACACACGTCACACGGCACATAGATATCTGGCAGGAAGTGCATCTCGACCTTGATCATGCCTTCGCCCTGACAGGCCTCGCAGCGCCCGCCCTTGACGTTAAAGCTGAAGCGTCCCGGTTTGTAGCCGCGCGAGCGCGCCTCCTGGGTACCAGCAAACAGCTCACGGATAGGCGTAAAGATGCCGGTATAGGTCGCCGGGTTAGAGCGCGGCGTACGCCCAATCGGGCTTTGGTCAATATCGATGACTTTATCGAGCTGATCGAGCCCTTCAATTTTCTCGTAGGGCGCGGCCGTCAGCGTGGTCGCACGGTTAAGCTCCCGGGCCGCGATGGGCATTAGCGTGCCGTTGATCAGTGTCGATTTACCCGAGCCCGACACGCCGGTAATCGCAATAAACAGGCCCAGCGGCAGGCTAAGCGTCACGTTCTGCAGGTTGTTACCGGTTGCGCCGCGCACCACCAGCTGCTTTTCCGGGTTACCGGGGATACGATAAGGCGGAACGCTGATTTCGCGTGTGCCTGAAAGGTACTGACCGGTTAACGAGGCGGGATTATCCATTACCTGCTGCGGCGTGCCTTGAGCCACAATTTCACCGCCGTGTACGCCCGCACCCGGGCCGATGTCCAGCACATGGTCAGCCGCGCGTATGGCGTCCTCGTCATGCTCTACCACGATGACGGTATTACCCAAATCGCGCAGCCGCTCAAGGGTTTTTAACAGGCGGTCGTTGTCACGCTGGTGCAGGCCAATCGAAGGCTCGTCCAGAATGTACATGACCCCCACCAGGCCCGCGCCAATTTGGCTTGCCAAGCGAATTCGCTGGGCTTCGCCACCGGAAAGCGTATCGGCACTGCGCTCAAGGTTCAGGTAATCAAGCCCGACATTAACCAGAAACTCCAGGCGAGCGTGAATCTCGTTAACGATCTTGTCGGCAATTTCACCTTTACGGCCGGGCAGGCTTAACTCGGCAAAATAGCGCCACGCTTCACCGATCGGAATGCGTACTACATCGGCGATGTTGCGATCGTCGACATACACATGGCGCGACTCTCTGCGTAAGCGCGTGCCATGGCAGGTGGCGCAAGGCTGCATGGCAATGTACTTCGCCAGATCATCGCGCACCATGTTGGACTCGGTTTCCCGGTAGCGGCGCTGCATGTTAGGCAGTACGCCCTCAAACACATGCTCGCGCGTTACCTTGCGTCCCCGGTCGCCAACATAGGCAAAGGGGATTTGCTCGTCGCCGCTACCGTTAAGAATTACATCCCGCTCGTGACGGGCGAGATCCTTCCAGGGCGTTTCCAGTTCGAACTGGTAGTGTTTGGCAAGCGCCTGCAGCTGGGTGAAATAATAAATATTGCGGCGATCCCAGCCTTTGATAACGCCTTCCGCTAATGAAAGCTCAGGGTGGCTAATCAGCTTTTCAGGATCAAAATACTGCTGTATGCCCAGGCCGTCGCAGGTAGGGCAGGCACCGGCTGGGTTATTAAACGAGAACATGCGTGGTTCAAGTTCGGCAAGTGAATAGCCGCAGACCGGGCAGGCAAAGCGTGAGGAGAACGCCAGGTCTTCCTGCTCGCCATCCATAAAGTGGATCATGGCGGTGCCGTCGGTGAGATTAACCGCGGTCTCAAACGATTCGGCAAGCCGCTGGGCAATATCGTCGCGCACCTTGAAGCGGTCAACAACCACGCTAATGTCGTGCTTTTTGCGCTTGTCGAGCGGCGCAATATCGTCAAGCTCCAGCACTTGACCATCGATTAATGCGCGGACAAAGCCTTGCGCGCGAAGCTCGGCCAAAAGCTGTAAGTGTTCTCCCTTACGCCCTTTAACCACTGGGGCCAGTAACATCAGTTTAGTGCCTTCGGCCAGGTTCATTACCTGGTCGACCATCTGCGAAATGGTCTGAGCCTCAAGCTCTTCGCCGTGTTCGGGGCAGCGGGGGGTTCCAGCGCGTGCAAACAGCAGGCGCAGGTAGTCATAAATTTCGGTGATGGTACCCACGGTTGAGCGTGGGTTGTGGGAGGTAGATTTCTGCTCAATGGAAATGGCGGGCGATAACCCTTCGATGTGATCCACATCGGGCTTTTCCATCATTGACAGAAACTGGCGCGCATAGGTAGAGAGCGACTCTACGTAGCGCCGCTGTCCTTCGGCATAGAGCGTATCAAATGCCAGCGACGATTTACCTGAACCTGAAAGCCCAGTAATCACGATTAACTTGTCGCGGGGCAGTTCCACATCGATCTGCTTGAGGTTGTGGGTGCGTGCACCCCTGACCAGAATGCTGTCCATCAACACCTCGACTCGCGCGGCAAAAGAGTAATTATACGTTTGCCATCCACCTTCCGGCAAAAACGCTTTTATAGCTTAACGCAGGACAGCGTTTCCAGCGTGGATGCAAACCGCTAGAATGGGGGGTTATTCGAGGGTTTTGGCCTCAACCATCATATACAAGGGCATTATGCGCAAGGTTTCTGCACTGCTAATGGCCTCTGAACGTCGTGCAATCAGCGGCCTGGCCGGGCTTTATGCGTCTCGAATGTTAGGACTTTTCATGGTCCTGCCGGTGCTAGCGCTATATGCCGACGCGCTGGAAGGGGCGACCCCCTTACTGGTGGGCTTTGCATTAGGCGTTTACGGGCTTACCCAGGCCATCCTGCAAATTCCGTTTGGTCTATTGTCAGACCGTATCGGACGCAAACGGGTTATCGCATTTGGGCTGATTATTTTTATCCTGGGAAGCGTCGTGGCCGCGCTGGCCGACTCCATCGGCGGGATTATTATTGGGCGAGCGCTGCAGGGCGGCGGAGCGGTGGCGGCGGCTATCATGGCGCTGCTTGCCGACCAGACGCGCGAGCAAGTGCGGACAGCGGCGATGGCCACCATAGGGCTATCGATAGGCGTTTCATTTGGTATTGCCATGGTCGTGGGTCCCTGGCTTGCCTCCTGGGCGGGGCTTTCCGGCGTGTTCTGGTTTACGGCGCTGCTAACGCTTTTAGGATTAGTGGTTCTATGGCGCTGGGTACCGCCTGCTCCCCGGCGGCTGCATCACCGTGATGTAGGGCTGGATCGCCAGCAGTTTAAAAGCGTGATTACGCGCCCTGATTTGTGGCGCTTGGATCTGTCGATTTTTACACTGCACCTGGTGCTGATGGCTATTTTTGTCGCGGTGCCTTTTCGGCTGCAGGAAGCCGGCATACCGCTGGCGCATCACGGTTTAGCCTACCTGGGCATTATGGGACTTTCATTTGTGGCTATGGTGCCGCTCATGATCGTGGCTGAGAAAAAACAGCAGATCAAAGTGGTATGCCTGTTGGCGATTGGCGCCATTACAGTGAGCCTGGGCGGGCTTGGATCGTCGCTCTCCCATGGCCATTGGCTGTTCGTAGGGCTATTTGTTTTTTTTACTGGTTTTAATCTGCTGGAAGCCACGCTGCCGTCAATGCTCAGCAAGCTTGCCCCGGCGGGAGCCAAAGGCACCGCCATGGGCGTGTACTCTACAAGTCAGTTTTTAGGCGCTTTTCTAGGCGGCACGCTGGGAGGCTTGTTAGCTAATGTGTGGGGCCTAGACGCCGTTTTTATCGGCTGTGCGGTACTGGCTCTGCTATGGTGGCTTGCGATGTGGAAAATGCCTTCGCCGCCGCCGCTATCCAGCGAAGTGGTGGCCCTGCATGATACGCCCCCAGATACATGGGAGTTATTGATGGAGCGGCTGGCCGACGTTGTAGGTGTCGAAGACGTCATGGTGGTACCCGAAGAGCATCTGGTCTATTTAAAGGTAAATCGTCAGCAGCTTGATAGGGCCGCACTGGCCAGACTGATTCCCCCAAAAACCTAGCGCGGCTGCCGCAGCCGTGGCAATAATCAGTGACATCGGCAAGTTATGTATGAGCGTGTCGATGTCTATCTATACGCAACACAATGGAAGGAGCGCCTTATGGCTCGCGGTATCAACAAAGTGATTCTGATCGGTAACCTAGGGCAGGATCCTGAGGTACGCTTTACACCCAGCGGCACGGCAGTGGCTAATTTGAATCTGGCTACCTCTGACACCTGGATGGATCGTCAAAGCGGCCAGCGCCAGGAGCGTACCGAGTGGCATCGGATCGTGCTGTTTAATAAAACGGCTGAAATTGCCCAGCAGTATCTGAAAAAAGGCTCCAAGGTTTATATTGAAGGTCGCCTGCAAACACGCAAATGGCAGGACCAAAACGGTCAAGACCGCTACAGCACCGAGATCGTGGCCAACGATATGCAGATGCTGGATGGCCGTAGCGGCGATTTCCAGGGCGGTAACGCCCCGCAGGGCAGCTACGCTCCGAGTAACCAGAGTAATGACGCTGCACCTCAAGGTGGATATCCTCAGCAGGGTGGCGCGCCACAAGGCAATAACTTTGGTGGACAAGGTTACGGTGGTCAGAACTATGGTGGTCAAAACCAGGGCGGCCAAAACCAGGCTGGCCAAAACCAGGGCGGTCAGAATCAGGGCGGTCAACCGGCCCAGCGTCCCCAGCCAGCGCCACAGCAAGGCCAGCCTGCACGCCAGAATACCGCGCCTTCGCAGCAACAGGGCCAGCAAAACAACTATGGTGCGCCGGACCCGGGTAGCTTTGACGATTTCGACGATGAAATTCCGTTCTGATCATCCTTGTTGGATTAACGGTTAAGCTCGTTGCGCATGTTCGTTAGCTACGTTCGTTGATGGGAGAGGGTCTGTCTTGAAGCTGCTGATACTCGATGCAGGGCACTGCTTAAGTTTAGCGTTGGCCCGGGAAGCAAGCCGTCGCGCGGATACGGAGCTGGTGATTGAGCAGAACATCGCTATCACCGCGGCGCAGTTGCAGGAGATCGCCCCGGATGCGGTGATTATCCCGCCGCTGGCGCAGCCGTTAAGCATGACGCCAGCGGCCGTCGGCGCGCATGCCGATGCGGTCGACTGTTGCCTGGAAGCGTGTATTGCTCAGGAGGTGCCGCTGGTATGGTGCGTCTCAGACCAGCTCTATGAAGATGGCTTCGATGAACCAATTGACGAGCATGTGGTGCCCACGCCGCGCGATGAATGCTTACGTCGGCTGGTCATGACGGGAGATCGTATCCGGGCGGAGTATCATCGCCATCTGATTGTGCGCCTTGGCCCGCTGTTTGCGCTTGAAGGCAGCCATGCTTGGCTAAATGAAATTATCGATAGCCTGGTGGTCGGAAAGAGCGTTCGGGCTGCAGAGGACGTCGTATGTTGCCCAACATCGGTGGACGCAGTGGCAATGGCGTTGATTGGTATGCTACAGCAGCAGGCCAGCGGCGCTAATGCCTGGGGCGCCTATCATTTGGCAGGTACTGAGCCCGTTAGCGCCTTCACGTTTACGTCCATGGTACGTACCCAATTGGCAACACACTTGGAAGGCCGTGGCGAACAGATTGCGCTTGGCGACGTCACCGCACTTAATCACCATCACGATGCTAAGTTGCGGCGTGTTTTAAATTGCCGTCGAGTGCTGGATGTCTTTGGTGTGCATCAAAAGCCATGGCGGTTGGAAGTAGGGCGCATGTTGGATGCATGGTGCTTAACGCGCGATGACCTATCTGACGCCAGTACAGGAGAGTCCGTTTGATCAATGTGGTTCGTAGCCTGGTGTTTTATGCCGGGTATTTTTTCGCCATGCTGATTTCTGGCGTACTTTTTCTACCGATTGCTCCCTTTTTACCGCTGTCAGGCCGCTACCGGCTGCTGAATCTGTATAACCACTTCTTGATGGTTTGGTTTCGAGTGGCGTGTGGGGTTCGTTACGATATTCAAGGGCGTCATCTTATTCCCGACGGCCCCTGTGTTATTCAGGCAAACCATCAGTGCGAGTGGGAAACGGTCTTTTTGCAGGTAATGAAGCCGCCGGTATGCACTGTGCTAAAAAAAGAGCTGCTGCGTATTCCTATTTTTGGCTGGGCGTTGCGCCTGCTGCGCCCTATCAGCCTTGATCGTTCGAAGCCTGCGCGTGCCTTGAAACAGGTGCTGACCCAGGGCGTTGCGCGGTTAGGCACAGGGCTTTCTGTGCTGATCTTTCCCGAAGGGACACGAGTCGACCCGGGCGTACGCAAACGCTACAACAAGAGTGGTAGCGTGGTTGCCTGCCGGGCCGGTGTGCCGGTGCTGCCGGTTGCCCATAACGCGGGCGAGCGTTGGCCGGGTCGCCACTGGGTCAAGCAGCCGGGCGTTTTGCGGGTACGGATTGGCGCGCCTATTGAAACCCACGGGCGTACGCCTGATGAAGTTGTTGCCGAGGTGGAAGGCTGGATTGAGAGTCAGTTACAGGAAATTTCCGAGGTGCCACGCCCGCTTAAGCGTTAGTGGTCTGGACAGATCTCTCGGTCGATCTACACGACATTGAACTACAAAAACGGCGCCTTATAAATAAGGCGCCGTTTTTACGACACGACTGACGTCGGGTCTTAGCCGTTAAAGCGCTGGAATACCAAGCAGGCGTTAGTACCGCCAAAACCGAAGCTATTGGACAATACACGCTCAAGCGTTACGCCGTCACGCCGCTCTGTCACGATATCAAAACCGTCTGCCTGCTCGTCGAGATGCTCGACATTGGCAGAGGCCGCGACAAAGTTGTGTTGCATCATCAGCAGTGAATAGATGGCTTCCTGAACGCCGGTCGCACCCAGCGAGTGGCCCGTGAGGGATTTAGTGGAGCTCATGGCAGGCGTTGAGTTACCAAACACCGCACGTACCGCTTTTAGCTCAGCCACATCACCCACCGGCGTCGAGGTGCCGTGGGTATTGATATAATCAATATCGCCACTCACGGAGGCCATTGCCTGATGCATGCAGCGTATAGCGCCTTCACCGGAAGGTGCCACCATGTCATGGCCGTCAGATGTGGCGCCATAGCCCACTAGCTCGCCGTAGATCTTGGCGCCGCGTGCTTTGGCGTGCTCAAGTTCTTCAAGCACCAACATACCGCCGCCGCCAGCAATGACAAACCCATCGCGCGCCTGATCATACGGGCGCGAAGCTTTTTCTGGTGCGTCATTATACTGTGTGGAAAGCGCTCCCATGGCGTCGAAGAGGCACGAGAGAGTCCAGTGCTCTTCTTCACCGCCGCCAGCAAACACCACGTCCTGCTTACCTAGCTGAATCTGCTCCATTGCGCTGCCAATGCAGTGCGCCGAGGTGGCACAGGCCGACGAAATCGAGTAGTTCACGCCTTTAATCTTAAATGGGGTGGCAAGGCACGCTGATACCGTGCTGCCCATGGTGCGGGTCACGCGGTAAGGACCTACGCGGCGCAGGCCTTTTTCGCGCATGACGTCAGCAGCCTCTACCTGGTTGGCGCTTGATGCGCCACCAGAGCCTGCGATAAGCCCGGTGCGTTCGTTGGAAACGTCCTCGGCAGACAGCCCAGAGTCTTCAATGGCTTGTGCCATGGAAACATAGGCATACGCTGCCGCATCACCCATAAAGCGGCGTAGTTTGCGGTCGATAAGGGCATCAAGATCAATATCGATGCTGCCCGCTACGTGGCTTCGAAAGCCGCGCTCAGCGTACTCTTCCTTAAAACGAATGCCGCTGCGCCCATTTTTGAGCGCTTCAAGGACCTGTTGCTGGTCGTTGCCTAGACAAGACACGATGCCAAGGCCGGTGACTACCACTCGTCGCATGGAAGCCTCCTGTTAGAAATTCGCAGTGGAGGTAAATAGGCCAACGCGTAAATCATTAGCCTGATAAATATCGCGTCCGTCGACGGATACGGTGCCATCAGCGATACCCAAAATAAGTCGACGGGTAATAATACGCTTTATATTAATACGATAAGTTACTTTTTTCGCGTCAGGCATGATCTGGCCGCTGAATTTTACTTCACCGCAGCCAAGCGCCCGCCCGCGCCCAGGGTGGCCTAACCAGCCCAGATAGAAGCCTACCAGCTGCCACATGGCGTCAAGGCCAAGGCAGCCGGGCATGACCGGGTCGCCTGGGAAGTGGCAATCAAAAAACCACAGGTCAGGAGAGATATCCAGCTCGGCGATTAATTCGCCTTTGCCATGCTCACCGCCTTCCTCATGAATATGCGCAATACGGTCAAGCATCAGCATGTTGGGAGCCGGAAGCTGTGCGTTTCCGGGGCCAAATAGCTCGCCGCGGGAGCAGGCCAGCAGTTCTTCGCGATCAAAGGAATGTTGCTTGGTCACTGAATCGTTCCGAGTTCAAAATGGTTGTTGGCCGCGTGCGGCACCTACAGCCGAGGCATAGCACCGGGGCCTAAACGTAACGTCTAGCGCCGAGGCACGGCCCGCGAGGCCTAGCCTAGTCTACTTCCCGAAACCGCCGAATGCACGCAAGTCGCTATTGATTACTTATAACTAACGTTTTTTATTAAGTGGTGATGGTTCAAGGTAAGCTTTTTTATCCAACTTGTCGTCAGCGAATTTATCCACTTAAACGGCCTATTAACGTAATATGCGTTATTCAAGCTTTTGGTAAGGTAGCATGATACGTATATTGCTTAGCGTTATATTTATTTAATGTCAGTTTTCAGTGATAGGACGTAGCGAATCGCCATGTGGCTACCAGTTTCTCTTAATCGCCCGCTGGTTTGGGTAGCTTTAATGGCGCTACCGGCCTGTGTTTGGCTGCCCGATGCCATGTTGCGCCTTGTGGCCGCTAACCTGGTCATTTGTGGACTGTGGGATGCCTGGCATCAAGTACGCCAACAGCGCCTGCGCTATCGTTTGTCTCAGGGCGCTATTAGCCTAGCGAGCGATGCGATTGTAATTAGCGATGTCCAAAATCGGGTGATGGCGGTTAATCCGGCCTTCACGGAAATTACCGGCTATGAAAGTCATGAAATAATCGGCCGCAAACTGGAAACGCTGGCCGCCCCCCGCCACGATAAAGCGTTTTACCAAACCTTCTGGAGCACGTTAAAAGCGACCGGGCGCTGGGAAGGTGAAATGTGGAATCGGCGCAAGCATGGGGATGAGTATCCTGAGTGGTTAAAGATGCGTGCGGTTACTGATAAGCAGGGTAATGTCACGCATTTTATCAGCCTATTTACCGATATTTCGGCGCAAAAAGCGCGTGAACATGACTTGCGTCGTATCGGGTACGAAGACCCGCTGACCGGCTTGCCCAATCGGCGTCGTTTACATGACCTAATGGCATCGCGCTTACGCCACCTGCGTGCCGGTGAAAGCCTGGACATTGCTTTGGTTGATATTGACGGTTTGAAATCGGTTAACGATAGCCTGGGGGTGGAGCAGGGCGACCGGTTGCTGGCGCGTTTTGCTCAACGGCTTGCAGGCTATGTCGCGGGTAGCGTGGTCGGGCGCTTAGGTGGGGATGAATTCATGGTGATTCGCACCACCACGTTTGACGATCACGACACGTGGATTGCATCGCTGCGTGAGCATATGGGCCGACCTTTTGAAATTAGAGATCAGCTTCTGCGCCTGGGGCTTACTATCGGCAGCTGCCGCGCCCCTGAGGATGGGCGTGATTCGGGGGTTCTATTTCAGCGCCTGGAATCCGCGCTTTATAGCGCCAAGCGGTTAGGTCGAAACCATAATCTGCGTTTTCGCCCGGCTCTGGATAAGCAGGATAACCCACAGCTGGCGCTGGTGAGTGATTTGCGTGCCGCACTGATCTCCGGTGATCAGCTGGAGCTACATTATCAAACCCAGCACCACCCGAGTACTGGCGATCTGTTGGGGATGGAGGCGCTTTTGCGCTGGCGGCATCCTCAAAATGGAATGATTTCACCAGGCGATTTTATTCCGCTGGCTGAGCGGCATGGGCTGATGGCTGAATTAGGCAGTTGGGTGATTGAAAAGGCGTGTGCCCAGCAGTCACACTGGCAAAATAGCGGCATGCCCAAGCTGACCATTTGGGTCAATATTTCAGCCCTTCAGCTTTTTCAGGGCGACTTAGAAACGCAGTTGGCCACGTGCTTAAAGCGCTATCAGTTAAAGCCCTCGCAGATTGGCCTGGAGCTAACGGAGTCGGTATTGATAGATGAGCGTGCAGGCGACATGGGGCCTCGCTTGAAAGCCCTCAGTGAGCAGGGCTACGCCATTGCCATTGATGACTTTGGGACCGGCTACTCATCGCTTGGCTACCTTAAGCGGCTGCCGGTCGATAAAATAAAGCTGGATCGCGCTTTTATTCGAGAACTGCCGGACAGCAAGGCGGATGCCGCTATCGTCAAAGCCGTTTTGGAAATGGCTGAAGGCATGGGGCTTGAAGTGGTGGCCGAAGGAGTAGAAACACAGGAGCAGTGCCAGTTCCTGGTAAATGCAGGCTGCTCCATCGTCCAGGGATTCTATTTCGCAAGGCCCCTGCCTGCCGCTGAATTGGAGCAGCGCTGGGCGCTACCCCTCGCCTCAGGAGGATGAAAGCTCGCTACGCGGCTAGCGTGAAAGGGCTTTAAAAGCCTCTAAAGCGCGTAGGCGAGCCGTTTTATGGTCAACGATCGGCGTTGGATAATTCACTTGAGTAAGCATATCGTGCGGCGGTGCATGGCGGGCCTTTGCGGGCAGCTCGCTAAGTTCGGGGAGCCATCGAGCGATAAATTCGCCGTCTGGATCAAAGCGCTTTGACTGAGTGGTGGGATTAAAAATGCGGAAATAGGGCGCGGAATCGGTACCTGTCGATGCGGCCCACTGCCAGCCGCCGTTGTTGGCACAAAACTCTCCATCCACTAAGTGTTGCATAAAGAACTCCTCGCCACGGCGCCAATCAATCAACAGGTGCTTGCTTAGAAACATCGCCGTGACCATGCGTAATCGGTTGTGCATCCAGCCTGTCGCCACCATCTGGCGCATTGCCGCATCCACTAGCGGGTAGCCTGTGCGTCCTTCACACCACGCCTGAAAGCCTTCGTCATCATCACGCCAGGCAAGCTGCTTGGTATGCTCCTGAAACGGCTGGTAGCGGCATACTTCAGGAAAGCCTACCGCGACGTGCTGATAAAACTCACGCCAAATAAGCTCGTTCACCCAGGTGGTTAGTCCAACATCGCCATCGGCCAAGTGGCCGCCGTTTTCGCTCATCACTGCTTGCATGCACTGGCGGTGAGAAATCATGCCCAGCGCTAAATAGGGCGAAAGCTCGCTGGTGCCGCGTACGCTGGGGATATCGCGCTGCTGGTGATAATGGCGGCTGCGAAAGCGTAAAAAACGCGCCAGATGGTCGCCTGCCGTCTCTTCACCAGCAGGCCATTCGTGGTGGCCTACCGATTGGCTATCGAGCTTAGGCAGTTTAGGCAATTTATCGCTTTTGATCGATAACGGCGTTTGTGGCTCAGGCGTATCGCGTAGCGCCAGCTGTTCAACGCTGACCTGCTTATGCCAGACTTTGGCAAACGGTGTAAACACCCCGTAATAGTCACCTTTGCCGGTCAGCAGTGTTCCCGGCGCGAAGGCGACGGCATCGTGGTAGCCATGAGCGGTAATATCTGCTTCTTTAAAGGCTTGAATGACGGCCTTATCGCGGCGCTGCTCATTGAGAGGATACTGGTAATTAAAATGCAGCTGCTGAACAGAGTGTTCATGAGCAATCGCCAATAGTGCCTGGGGCGCCTCGCTATAATGCTCAATATCACGGTGCAAAAGAGGAATATTCAGCCCGTTCAGCGCGCTTTGCACGGCTTCCACACCGCAGCCCCAAAAGTCGATCTTGTTCGCCCCATGGCCGTGGGATTGCCACTGAGAGATAGTGCGCAGAAAGATCGCAATCACTGGCCCTTTGGCTGCCGCAGCGGCCAACGCGGTATTGTCGTGAATTCGTAAGTCACTTCGTAACCAAACTAGTTGAACGTCCATGTTTTCTCCGATGCGATAAACAACTAATGGCCGCTATATCTCATAGCGGCCATTAGTCAAACGGGGTTTTTAACACTCGGTCTTAAGCTAAAAAAGCTTATAGAACGCCCGACTCTCGGAGTAGCGGACGCAGCCGTGCGATGGCCTGGGGTAGATCACTGCCTAGCGTGTGCACAGGCCCGCTACGCAGTTCATTATCGCGCAGCCGGGCAACTTCCCCACACACGCCCAGCGGTACGTTTAAAGCTTCAGCAGCATTAGGCAGCGCCGTATGGATATAGCTGTCGCTTTCGCGCTGGCCGCTTGCCAGCAGCACCATTGATGAGTGCAGTCGTGCAACAGCCTGGGGCAGGTCTTCCAGGGGCAGCGAATGATCGAGCATCTGGATACGGTAGCCCTGTTCGCTGGCCATAAGCGCTGCCATCAGCACCCATAGCGGGCCAGGGTCATCGGGCATCGCGTTAAGCAGTATCAAAGGGCCACGCGTTGACTGGTTAGCGTAATGAAGCCGCGTGCCCACCTGGCTGCGTAGAAAGGATTCCAGAGTCCGGCGTACCAGATTATCGGGTTGAATCGCCCATTTGGCTTCCAGCGCCAAAATAACCGGTTGCCACAACTCGTTAATCGCAATGCTCAGCGGGTAAAGAGCGAGGCTCTGGTGATAAAGCGTTTCCAGTTTGGGTAAATCGAGTGCTTCTATCGTCGTTTGCAACTGCTGTCGCTGGCTGATCCAGTCGCCAGCATCCGGTGCAGGCGCTTCTATCGTTTCAGGCTGGTCAAGCAGATCAACTACTTGGCTTACGGGTACGCCACGGTTAAGCCACTGCAAGATGCGTTCAATGCGTGCTATATCGTCCTGAGCATATAGGCGGTGGCCTTTAGGCGTGCGTTTGGGACGAATTAAACCGTAGCGACGCTCCCAGGCGCGCAGGGTGACCGAGTTCACACCCGTTAAACGGGATACTTCCCGAATCGGATAGAGCGGGGTATCGGGTGGGTGGGTCGCCTTGGTGTTCATGGGCGCCTTTGCCTCTTGGTTGTCTGAAGCTCCAGGACATAAACGGCTATTCGTATTCGCTGGGGCAAAAATGATCCACAGTCCATGTAGTGTCGCTTGAATGAAAATGGTAAATGAAAATAGTAGGGGTTGCGCACTATCGTAGCTCTCTTTGTACAACTTGTCGCTATCAGGTACAACCTTTGCATTTAATTCAGCAATTAACAGAAATGTAAAGTTGAGCTAAGTGCGTGATGTTATTAGACCGACTGGCCTATTAAGGTTCTATAACCTATGTTTATGAAATCAGCAACTTCTACACAGCTATTACCAAAGCTATTTCCATGAAAGCGAGCGCGTTACTAATGTATAGGTAGTGCACGTAGCACGACACGTAGTACTACACTAGTGTGAGCATAACCAGCGTTGAGGGTTAGATCGCTAACAACCTCTGTCTGTCGTCACAGCATTAATGCTTAGTCATTAATTGACGGCAGATTATCGTGGCGTGATTAACAGGAGTGGCACCATGCGTGTAGTAGTGACCGGGGGCAGTGGGTTTGTTGGCCAGCGCCTTTGCGAAAAATTGCTGTCAAACGGGCATTTGGTACAGGTGGTATCCCGGCACCCGCGTAAAGCCAGCGGGAAGCTACCTGATGAATGCGATATTCGTGATAGCGCGCTTGGATTTATAGACACGCCGCCGGACGCTATTATCAACCTGGCCGGTGAGCCAATCGCGGCCAAGCGCTGGAGCGAAGCGCAAAAAGCCAAGCTAGTGCAGTCGCGTATCAAAGCTACCCACCAGCTGGTTACCTTGTGCGAGCAGTTGCAGGCCAACGGTCAGCCGGTACCCAAGGTCATGATCAGCGGCTCAGCGATGGGCTATTACGGCGATCAGGGAAGCCGAATGGTGACCGAGGAAACGCCACCACACGACGAGTTTGCCCATCAGCTGTGCGTTAAATGGGAGGCTGCGGCAAAACCTGTTGAAGCGCTGGGCGTACGTCTGGCTATTTTACGCACGGGGTTGGTGCTGGATGCAGGAGGCGGGGCACTTCAAAAAATGCTGCCGCCGTTTAAGCTAGGGCTAGGCGGGCGCTTTGGCAGTGGTGAGCAGTATATGCCCTGGATTCATCGCGAGGATCTGGTGGATGCGATTGTGTTCCTGCTGGAAAAAGAGGGCCTGAATGGCGCCTTTAACGGCAGTGCGCCGCACCCGGCAACTAATGCCGAGTTTTCCAAAACGCTGGCCAAACGGCTTAACCGTCCGGCCATATTTCCAGTGCCTGCCGTTGTGTTAAAAGCAGGCCTGGGTGAGATGTCACGGCTGCTGCTAACCGGGGCGGACATGCGCCCGGCGCGTCTTACCGAGGCGGGGTTTGAGTTTCAGTACCCCACGCTCGATAAGGCGCTTGCAGAGATTTTAAAGTGAGATTGAGTTTTAAGCGTTCGGGTCGACCGTAATCACTACCCGAACGGAGTCCAGCCGCAGGCGAGTGTTTTCGATTGCTTCGCTCAACGCCTGACGTTCCTGCTTCAAGGCATCCAGCTCTTCGGCGCGTACCGACGGGTTATGCTCGGCGAGCGCCGTCAGGCGGGCAAGCTCGGCATCCAGCTGGGCGCGCATACGCGTTTCAGCGGCCTCTACAATGCTGGGCAGCTCACGTTCTGCCTCGCCTTCGCCTTGAGTCAGTAGTTCGCGAAGCTGATCATGGCGACTCTTGATTAAATCCCGCGCCAGCGATTTATTGACCTTTTGTAGATTTTTACCCAGACCCGTAAACGAGATTTTGCTGGTCAAGTTGGCACCTGACTCATCAAGCAACACACGTACGGCCGTCGGCGGCAAGAAGCGGTTAAGGTGCAGCGACTTCGGTGCCGGGCAGTGGGTGCGGAAAATAAGCTCCGCCATGAGGCGCCCGCTGGGAATGGCCGTGTGACGCAGCAGCGCCAGAGCGGTATTACCCATGGTGCCGTCTAAAATGCGCTCCATCATTTCGCGCAGCAGCGGGTGCTCCCAGGAAAGGCGCTGAACATCATCCCGGGCCAGTGCTTGAGAGCGGCTATAAGTAGCGGTAAAACCCTCTTCACCTTTCACCAGGCCGGGCAGCCCGTCCAGCATATGCTGGCTGGGCTGCAAATGAAGGAGTCCCTTGCCGATCTCCTGACTGTCCACGCCGAAAACATCCAGCGCGCGCTCAACGTAGCGCGGCAGTGCCACATCCTCATCAAGCTCGCGGACGGCGGCAATCACCTCTTGGGCACGTGCCGGCCGACAGGCATTAAGCTCCAGCAGACGGTTGCGACCCGCATCACGTTCAGCCAGCTTGGCGGTAAACATTTCCCGCGTTTCAGCGATGATTTCGTCCAGCGTTTCATCGTCGAGAAGCGCATCGGCAAGCGCATCGCCAAAGGCCTCGTACAGGTCGCTACCGATGCCGTGGGGCGCGCTAAATGCGTCCATGCCTTCGTGATACCAGCGCAGCAGGCGCTCGCCGGGGCTGCCAATAAAGCTGGGCACGTGTAGCTCGATGGCGTGCTTCTGGCCGATACGGTCCAGACGCCCAATGCGTTGCTCCAGTTGGTCTGGGTGCTGGGGCATATCGAACATGACCAGGTGGCGGCAGAACTGGAAGTTGCGCCCCTCTGAGCCAATCTCCGAGCAAACGAGTACCTGTACGCCTTCTTCTTCATCGGCAAACGCGGCGGCGGCGCGGTCACGCTCGACCAGCGACAGCCCTTCGTGGAAGACCGGTGCCTGGTAGCCGCCCAATACACGCAGCCCTTCAGCAAGCCCTTCGGCGGTTTCACGGTGGTGGGCGATGACCAACACTTTATCGTTGGCAAAACCTGACTCGCTATCGTCGCTGAGTTTATCCAGCAGCCAGTTAACCCGTGGATCGATATGCCACCAGGCTTCACCGTTGAGCGGGTCGTTGCGCAGCTCCCGGTACATGGCATCCGGGTAGATCAATACATCCGGGTGATCCATGCCGGTTTCGATCAGCAGCTCGTCCAGGTAGTCATCATCGCGCTCCAGGCGGCGCAGCACGCGGCGATACGCGGAGGGTAGCTCAAGCGAAGAGAGGTGCAGGCGGCGCTCGGGAAAGCCTCCAACATGACGGCGGCTATTGCGGAACATCACCCGTCCCGTGCCGTGGCGATCAAGCAAGGCGTCGCGCAGTTGATAACGCGCTGCGTCCTGTTGCTCTTCGCTGGCTTCAGCGTTGCACAGCGTTGCCAATAGCGCTTGGCTGTCGCGGTCGTCGGCCACGGCATCTACCCGGGCTCGGGCGTCCGGCGTGGCGGGCAGTTCATCTAAAGCGTCGATGGCGCTGGCGACAGCGCTGTAGTGGCGTTCTTCGTCTTTGAAGCGTTCCAGGTCGTGGTAACGTTCGGCGTCCAGCAGGCGCAGGCGGGCAAAGTGACTTTCAATGCCCATCTGCTCAGGCGTGGCGGTTAGCAGCAGTAAGCCGGGAATCTCAGCGGCGAGCTGCTCTACGCACTGATAGCCTGGGCCGCTGCCCTCAGCACTCCAATCAAGGTGGTGGGCCTCGTCGACGACCAGCAGATCAAACCGGCTGGCCAGCGCCTGGTCCTGGCGATGGATATTGGCAAACAACCAGCCCTGGCTTGCCAGCACCAGTTGGGCGCTCTCAAACGGATTGGCGCTGCCGTGGGCCTGACTCTGGTGCTCGTCAAGCAGGCTGACGTTCAGCGAGAAGCGGCGCAGAAGCTCTACCAGCCACTGGTGCGTCAGGCTGTCAGGCACCAAAATCAGTGCCCGCTCAATACGGCCTGTTAATAGCAGGCGGTGCAGAATCAGCCCGGCTTCAATGGTTTTGCCCAGACCCACTTCATCGGCAAGCAAAACCCGAGGCGCGTGACGGTTAGCCACTTCATCAGCGATATACAGCTGGTGCGGAATCAAATCGATGCGCGGCCCGGCAAATCCCAGCGCGCTATGCTGTTCGATACGCTGAAAGTGGTGCAGGGTGCGAAAGCGCAGGTCAAACCAGTCGTTGCGGTCCACCTGGCCTGTCAGCAGGCGGTCGCGGGCCTGATCAAACTGCATGGTGTCGGCAAGCTTGGCTTCAGGCAGCTCGCGGAGCGCGCCTTCACTATCCTCGCCGATATAGGTAATCAGACCGTGGGACTCTTTACTGTCATCAACGATCATCTGCCAGCCGTCGGCTGAGAGCACCCGGTCGCCGCTGCCAAACATCACGCGGGTCAGAGGCGCTTGGCGCGTGTTATACGTACGGGTTTCCTGGCTGGCACTGAACAAAATGGTAACGCTACGGGCGTCGCAGTTAAGCACGGTGCCGAGTCCAAGCTCAGCTTCGCCGTCGCTAATCCAGCGCTGGCCGGGAGAAAAATCGCTCATGATGCCTCGGGGAAGTCTACAAAAACGGGTCTTACGCTGCCGAGGGCGCACCATCGACAGCAGTAGGGCGGGGGATTCTAACGCAAAGGCGCCGGGGGATTAAGGTGTATTGGCGTCAATCTTCCAGCCAGCGTTCAAGGTGGGCACGAGTAAGCTCGCCAACGTGGATGTCCAGCGTATTGCCCTGGCCGTCAAAAAGCACCGTGGTGGGCAGTCCAGGCGCTTCAAACAAGGTCATTAGCGTTTGACCGGGGTCGCGTAACGCATAGGTGAAATTCAGCGACTGTGCGTCCAAATAACGCACGATGGGCAATAAATTCTCGCCCTGGTTAATCACCGCCACGTTAACCCCTTCGCGCTGAGCGGCTTCTTCGAGTAACGGCATCTCGCGTCGGCAAGGCGGGCACCAGGTGGCCCATAAATTAACGATGATGCGGTTACTGCCGTCTGCCAGCGACGGCAGGTAAACGTCCTCGCCGTCAACGTTTTCCAGGCTGACCTCGGGTAATTGGCTTATCCCCGATGAGCTACCCAAGGGTGATAGGGATACCAGAATCAGCCACAGGCCAGAGGCGCCGAGAAGAATGGCGGTGCCGCCGAGTAGCGCTGATAGCCGCTTGCGAAGCGTCCAGGCCGTCCATAGTAGGCCGGTTAACAGCCCACCAATGCCGTGATAGCCCGGTTGCCAGACTTTAAGCGCATCAAGCGGGACGGCGCTGTAGCTTTCCAGGTGAAGCGTAATATGCGCGATACGCGCCCCGATCAACCAGGTAAAGATCAGCCCGGTGAACCAGCGCTGCAAGAGCGGCGGTGGCAAGCGCAGTAAGTAACGCGCGGCTAGCAATACCAGCAGTGCGCAGCCAATGGCGTATAGCCTGGGTAATGAAATCAATAATGGCCCAAGGGCAATGGCGTTCATGGTCTTCCCGATAAGCAGGTACACTACGTGACCATATCACGTGAGCTGTAAATTACGGAGTTTGTCTATGCCTCAACCAGCCTTTGATGTGCTGCGCGCGCTGGCCATTGGTTCTCAGGCGTTGGGCCTGACCGCTATTATCACGTTGGAAACTCTGCTGGGCGACGCAGCGCGCCCATGGCAGGGGCTAGCGCTTGGTTTAATGCTCGCCACTGCCTTAGCGATTGCCCTGGTGCGTGTGTATCGCCGTAACCGTTTGCGCAAACAGCACGCAGAGCGGCTGGGCGATAACGACCATGGGTAAACGATGGCTGGCCTCGATTGCTCTGTGTGTGGTGCTTGCCGGCTGTGCTCAGTCGGTAGTACGTGAGCACCATAGCGCGCTGGCGCTGGATGACGCCCGGCAAACCTGGCTCGGTGGGCAGGCACAGCAGGCCCTGGCTGAGCAAACCGATCCCGATGGCTTTGGATTACTGGCTAATGGACAGGAAGCGTTCGGGGTGCGGGCCGGGCTGATCAAGCAGGCTCAGCGAGAACTGGATATTCAAACCTACCTGCTGGGCGAAGGACAAACCACTAACCTGGTTTTCTCGCGCTTATTAACGGCGGCGGAAGAGGGCGTGCGCGTCAGGCTGTTGGTGGATGATATGGGCGCGGTGGGCCAGGGCGAACGCCTGGCGGCTCTGGCGAGTCATCCAGGGATTTACGTGCGGGTCTATAATCCGGTGTCAGTGGGCAGGGGGCACTTGGTGACGCGTGTTTTAGCCTCGGTGGCCAACCCGGCGCAGCAACACCGGCGCATGCATAACAAACTTTGGATCGCTGACAACAGCGTGGCGATTGTCGGCGGACGTAATCTTGGGGATGAGTATTTCGACGCCAACGATTCACGTAATTTCGCCGACCTTGATCTGGTGGCGATTGGCGAGGTTGTACCGACGCTATCGCAAAGCTTTGACCTTTACTGGAATCATGGATTGGCCCAGCCCATCGAGCGCTATCATCAGGTGTCGGCGAATGCCTGGCAGGCGCTGCAGGCCGAACTCAACGCGTGGCTGGACGATAATGCCGACTCGGCGTACTTCTCTGAGCTGCGCCAGCAGTCGTACAATACGCCGCCCTGGGAAGAGCTGCACTGGGGCGAAGGGCTGGCGCTGTGGGATGCACCGGGCAAACTTACCCAAAGCGGCGCTCCTGATTGGAAAGACACTCTCCTTGGCGATCTAACGGCTAATACTCACCTTAAAGAACGACTAATCCTGATTTCCGCCTATTTTGTACCCACGGAGCGTGGCGTTGCGCGATTAACGGCGCTGGCAGACCAAGGCGTTGAGGTCGAGATTATTACCAATTCACTGGAATCCACCGATGCAGCGGTTGTGCATGGTGCTTATGCTCCCTGGCGCAAGACGCTGCTGGAGCATGGTGTAACACTGTATGAATTGCGCCCTGAGCAGGAAGCTAATGGCTCAACCGATGATAACGAAATGCGCGTTCCCGGTGCCTCAGCCTCCGCGTTGCACATTAAGGCCATTAGCTTTGATGATCAGCTGTTTGTCGGCTCCTTCAATGTCGACCCACGCTCGGTGCTGTGGAATACCGAAGTGGGCGTGCTGGTGAGCAGCGATACCTTGATGGAGGCTTTTGACACGCTGGTGGACGTTGGTCGTGATCCTGCGATTAGCTACCGTGTGGTGCTGGATGACAACAATATTCTGAACTGGGAACTTGAGCATCGCGGCGAACCTCAGGTGCTTACCGAAGAGCCCGGCAGCACATGGCAGCATTTTAATGCCTGGCTGAGCCATACGCTCCGATTGGAGCGTTGGCTGTAACCTTGCATCAAAGAAACGTTAGAAAACGGTGCTTGTGTTTTTCGCGCAGTGGTTCCAGATTAAAGGGAGTTTTCGTGCTTTAGCGCGAAAATGTTTACCTTACTGGGAGCGACGAACAATATGATCAATAAACGCGCATTAGCCACCGCCGTGGCGGCCTCTTCACTTGCTTTGACTGGGATGGCTCAGGCGCAGGAGGTCAAAATTGGCTTCTTGGGTGGTTTTACCGGGGGAATTGAAAGTCTTACGCCACCTATCTTTGAAGGCGCCAAGCTTGCCGTTCAACAAGTAAACGAACAGGGCGGGATCCTGGATGGTCAAACGCTGGTCATGCCTTCAGGCGATACGACCTGTTCCGACGCCTCAGCGGCCTCCAACGCCGCTGACCGCATGGTTAACTCTGAACAGGTGACCGCGATTGTCGGCGCGCTGTGTACCGGGGCAACCATTGCGGCGGCCAACAACGCAGCCATCCCTGGTGGCGTGGTCATGGTCTCGCCTGCTTCTACAGCGCCTGCCGTCACCGAGCTTGATGACAACGATCTGGTATTTCGTACCGTACCCTCGGATGCTTTCCAGGGGGAAATACTCGCCAAGCTGCTGCTGGACAAGGGAATTGATGCTGTCGTCGTGACCTTCGTCAATAACGACTACGGCCGCGGCCTTTCCGACGCGTTTAGCGCGGCCTTTGAAGCGGGCGGCGGCGAAGTGGCCGAAAATCTTGCCCATGAAGATAGCCGTGCCGATTACCGCTCGGAGCTTGGTTCGCTTTCGGCAAGCGGTGTCGATACGCTGGTCGTGCTGGCCTATGCCGACACCTCGGGACAGACGGTGCTCCGACAGGCCTATGAAAGCGGTATGTTTACCCAATATGTAGGCGCTGACGGCATGGTAGGCGACAGCCTGATTGAGGCGATCGGCGCTGATGTGCTCGACGGCATGATCGCCACCCGCCCGGGCAGCCCGGATCTTCCCGGCACGCCGATTTTCACCGACGCTGCTGAAACCGCAGGCTTCGATCCAAGTGCAGTCTTTGCTGCCCAGGCATATGACGCCGCCTTCCTACTGGCGCTGGCTATTGAACAGAACGGCAGCGCTGAGCGTGAAGGTCTGGTCGATGCGCTGCGCAGCGTTTCCAGCGCCCCGGGTGAGGTGATTCTGCCCGGCGAGTGGGAGAAAGCGGTCGAACTGATTGCCGCTGGCACCGAGATCAACTACGAAGGCGCCTCCGGCTCTCACGATTTTGATGAAAATGGCGATGTGCCCGGTGTAGTTGTAGAAATGGCGGTCGAAAACGGCACCTTTACCAGCAAGGGGCAGGTTGACCTGTAAGGGACATCTGACGCAGAAACACGCTATTTAAAACCAGAAAGCCCCGGTCAAGGACTGGGGCTTTTTAGTGCGTTGGGTATTAACTGTGATGGGCGATCTTTTCAGGTAATAGTCCCTTGGGCGCAAACCGCAGCACCAGTGTGATCAGCATGCCGATGACCAATACCCGAGCCTGCAGCGCCCGGCTATCCAGGTTGCTCGGCGCGTCCCAGCCAAATACACCTTCGCCAAAGCTTACGGCCAGCTGCATTAAAAATAACGCTAAAGGCTCTGACATGATCCAAATGATATACACCGCCACGGCACCGAAAATGGTCCCCAGGTTATTGCCGGGGCCACCCAGTATCACCATGACCAAGACCAAGAAAGTGTGGTTGAGCGGCAAATAGCCCTGCGGGTCGAACAGGCTATTGAAGGTGCCTAGCATACCGCCGCCTAGGCCCATTAAAATGCAGCCCAGCACAAAGATTTCCAGGCGCCGCTTGTTGATATCCTTACCCATGGCCGCCGCAGACACTTCGTTATCGCGAATCGCCCGGATCATCCGCCCCCAGGGGGCGTGATAGGCGCGGTGAAGCAGAAAGAAGATCACCGCAATCACCACCGCCGTGAACGAAAGGTACACCGCGCGGGAAAGGGTAAAGCCGATCTCTGCTGGGCCGGGCGTGGGCCAGGGCAGCGGCGACACGGTAGCGGTACCGCGGGTCAGCCAGTCGGAGTTTTTCAAAAACGCCTTGATGATTTCGGCAATGCCCAGCGTGGCAATCGCCAGATAGTCACTGCGTAGCCCCAGACATACGTGGCCGATAAAATAGCCCACCCCGCCGGCCAGCGCGCCACCCATGATCCAACCTACCCAGGCCGGCAGGCCAAAACCGCCCACAAACCCGGCCTGGGACTGGATCTGGCTGGTCACTTCACGCAGCTGGCTGATAATCACCAGATACAGCACAAGCGCCAGCACCACGGTAATCAAGGTGCGCAGCTTTTTGGGCACGCCCAGGCGGTCAAGCCGGCTGGCGCCTACCACTAAAAAGGTGGCAGCCACGCCGTAGAGCAGCACGCGGCCAAGCTCACCAGGAAGCTCTGTGCCCCAGAAGGCATCGTTGACCGGCACGCTGAACAGCATGGCGCAAAAGCCGCCGAGGGCGACAAACCCCATCACCCCGGCATTGAACTGCCCGGCGTAACCCCATTGAATGGTCAGGCCCAGCGCCAGAATGGCGTAGCAGGCGGCCTCTACCAGCATGCGCGTGCTGTAGGCCGCACCCATCAAGGCATAAACCGCCAGAATGGCGGCCAAGAGCGCACCAAAAAGTACGATTTCGCGTACGGGAAAACGCCGTGTAGGCGTGGCGTCACGCGGCGTATAGGTCGGATCGCGGGTTTCTGTTGAATTGCTCATTAGATCACCTTGCCTTTAAAGAGGCCGGTAGGACGCCACACTAGAATGGCCACCAGAATGAAAAACGGCACCACAATCTTGTACTCGGTACCCACGAAGGCCAAATTGGAAGGCAGCTCCAGCCAAGCGGGCAGGCTGTCGCGGAAGGGGCGCAGCAATACGTTCCAGTTAAACACCGCCAGGGTTTCGGCAAAGCCCACCACAAAGCCACCCGCGATAGCGCCGTAGGGATGGCCGACCCCGCCGACAATCGCGGCGGCAAAGATCGGCAGCAGCAGGAAGAAGCTCAGGTCGGGCTTGAAGGTTACATCCAGTGAGAGCAGTGTGCCCGCAATCGCGGCTAAACCGCCCGCAATCACCCAGGTGACCGCTACGATGGTGTTGGTGTTGATACCCGAGGCCTGGGCAAGCTCGGGGTTATCCGACATCGCCCGCATGGCTTTGCCCAACCGCGAACGGTTAAGAAATATATGCAGAGCCACCACGGCAACCAGTGTGATCACGAAAAGATACAGCTGCGGTTCGGTAATCACGATCGGCGCGCGAACGCCTTCAAAGGGCAGCGCCAAGCGGAAGATTTCCTTACGGTCATCCACATACAGGCTCTGGCCGCCGGTGCCTGAAAACAGCCGGATAAGCCCTTGCAGCATCAGGGTGACCCCCAATGAGCCAATCACCAGCACGATGGGCTTAACACCATGCGCGCGTAGCGGTTTGTAAAACGCCTTATCGATCCCCACCGCCAGCGCGGCGGTTAGCACCATGGCTAAAGGAAGCATGATAAGCGCGGTAGGGACACCGATACTCGCCCCGGCGGCGGGGAAGAGCGTGGTCAGCAGCAGTACCATAAATGCGCCGAAAGTCATCATGTCGGCATGCGCAAAATGGGCAAAGCGCATAATGCTGAAAATCAGCGTTACCCCGATGGCGCCAATGGCATAAATCGAGCCGGTAACGCTACCGGCAATCACCACGTTATTGATAAAAAAGACCAGTTCGTTCATGTTTTCCCCCGGGCTAGCCGCCCAAAAAGCTTTTGGCGACATCGGGGTCGGCAAGCAGCGCTGCCCCCGTATCAGTGAAGCGGTTTTGGCCCGCGGCCAGTACAAAGCCTTTATCGGCAATGGCCAGCGCCTGTTTGGCGTTCTGCTCGACCATTAAAATCCCCACCCCTGCGGCATTGATTTGCTTAACACGATCAAAAATCTCGTTCATGTAAAGCGGTGATAGCCCGGCGGTAGGCTCATCCAGCAGCAGAAGGCTTGGCTCGGCCATTAATGCCCGGCCCATGGCCACCATCTGGCGCTGACCGCCAGAGAGTTCGCCCGCTGGCTGATGACGCTTTTCAACCAACGGTGGGAAAAAGGCGTACACCTGCTCCAGCATGCGCTTGACGTTCTGAGGCTTGAGATAGGCGCCCATCTCCAGGTTTTCTTTTACCGTAAGGCTTGGGAAGACGTTTTTTTCCTGGGGTACGAAGCCCATGCCTCGTTCCACCAGCTTGTTGGTTGGCAGGTTATGGATCGGTTGGCCGTTAAGCAGGATCTCGCCCTGATTGACATGCAGCAATCCAAACACGGCTTTTAGCATGGTGGACTTGCCGGCGCCGTTAGGGCCGACGATCACACCCACTTCATTGGCGTTAAGCGTCATGTTCACCCCGTTAAGAATGTTCATGCTGCCATAACCGCCGTGCACGTCGCGTGCTTCGAGCAGGGGCGTTGTTGATGTAGCTAATGGCATAAAAAAGTGTCTCGCAGTGCCGCTTTTAAACGGCGTATTGTCGTAGTTTTTGTGCAAGGCGCCGTTTAGGCGGCATCGGTGCCAAAGTAGGCTTCGATTACCTCGGGGTTATTTTGAATATCCTCAATATGGCCTTCTACCATCACGCTGCCCTGGGCCAACACAATGACGGGGTCGCATAGCCGCGCGATCATTTCCATATCGTGTTCGATAACCAGAAAGGTGTAGCCCATTTCCCGATTCAAACGCTCGATATTGCCAATCAAGTCGCCCAGCAGGGTGCGGTTAACGCCTGCGGCAATTTCATCCAGCAGAACCACTTTGGCCTCGGTCATCATGGTGCGGCCAAGCTCTAAAAGCTTTTTCTGGCCGCCAGAAAGATTGCCGGCAAGCTCATTGCGCACATGGTGAAGACCGACGAATTCGATCACCTCAAGGGCGCGCCTTCTCACCTCGGCTTCCTGTTCACGGACCTGGCCTGGCTTGAGCCACGTGTTGAAAAGACTTTCGCCCGCCTGACGGGGTGGCACCATCATCAGATTTTCCAGCGCGCTCATCTGGCTGAATTCATGCGCGATCTGGAAGGTGCGCAAAAGCCCTTTGTGGAATCGTTGATCGGCACTCAGCGGCGTAATATCTTCACCGTCGAGCAGAACGCGACCACTATCCGGCATCAGTGCGCCGGCAATGAGGTTAAAAAGTGTCGATTTGCCCGCACCGTTGGGGCCAATCATGCCGGTGATTGAGCCTTTTTCGACGCTAATCGAGCAGTCGTTGATAACGTGCAGGCCACCAAAGGCTTTATTGACGTGTTGAACTTCAATAAGGGGTGTCATCGCATCCTCGCGCTAAAGGCAGCTGATACTGCCAAGGCTTATCTGTTGTTATGTGAGTGGGCGACGCTTGGCTTTCCATCGCTGGTTTGCGGCAAACAGGCCGACGAACAGCAGTGCGCCGACCGCCGGGAGCAGGTAGCCATCCATAAAGGGAAGGCTGCGCAATAGCACATACGCTACCGCCGCCGGGCTAATAAAGCGCACCAGAAACCGCCACATGGCGAACCACATCGCGGTGGTGTCGAGTTCCTTTTTAACTTCCGTTTGGGTGAGCGCCCAGCCAGCAAAGAGAGCAATCATAAGCCCACTCAAGGGCATAAGGACATTGGTCAAAAGCTCAATAAGCTCAAACGCGCTGCGTCCCCAGATTGCGTGGAAGAACGTGCCTTCCGCCCAGATATTAAAGCTCACCACGGTTAGCAGACCCACGGCCCAGGTAGCTATCACTATGACGGCTACGGCCTGTGGCCGGGTCATATCAAAGCGCTCAACAAGATAAGCGGCCACCGGCTCAATCAGCGATATCGACGAGCTGATCGCAGCGCCTAAAACCAGAATAAAGAACACCCCGCCTACCAGTGCGCCCATAGGCATCTCAGCAAAAGCCAACGGCAGCGTGACAAACATCAACCCCGGCCCTTGAGCGATATCCAGACCTGCGCCAAACACGAGAGCAAAGATCGCAAGCCCGGCCACCATGGCCACTAGGGTATCGATAATCGCAATGGCAATCGCCGTGCGGGTGAGGGATACCTCGCTGGTCATATACGCGCCGTAAGCCATGATGGCGCCCATACCCAGGCTAAGCGTAAAAAACGATTGGCCCATGGCCTGCAGCCAGCCTTCGATACTTAAGCTGGCAAGATTGAAGGTAAGCAAAAAATCTGCGGCTGCCGCAATATCACCGTGAATCACGCTATAAGCCAGCACGATCAATAAAATAATAAACAGAGCAGGCATCATAATGCGCAGCGCCGACTCAATGCCGGTGTGAATACCCAGGGCTACAATTAGCCCTGAGCCTGCGATAAATAGCGTGTGATAGACCGTCATCAAGCCCGGCGAACTTAACAGCAGTGCAAAGCCGTCGCTGATGGTTTGCGCATCGGCGCCCACCAGTGAGCCGGTCAACATTAGCCAGGTGTAATGAATCGCCCAGCCAGCAATCACCGAATAGAAGCTTAGGATTAAAAAGGCGGCTAGAGCGCCTAGCCAGCCAATCGATTCCCAGGTGCGCGATGTATGGTGAGTCTTGGTCAAATGCCGCATGCCCATAATCGGGCTCTGACGGCTGGTGCGGCCCAACATGATTTCGGCAATTAAAATCGGAATGCCTACCGCAAAGATGGTCAGCGCATAGACCAGAATAAATGCCCCGCCGCCGTATTCACCCACCAAGTAGGGAAAGCGCCAAAGGTTGCCCAAACCCACCGCAGAGCCTACCGCTGCTAGTAAAAAAGTGCCCTTATGTGTCCATACGTTGTGACCGCTCATGTAAGAGTGTCCCTATGCGGGTGACTGGACGGGGGTAAATATCCAAACACCTGTATGAATTGTAGGCTGCCAGTAGGCCGTGGCCGCGCCGAGATTAATACTACTTTGCGATAGAACGCGTCGGCTTTCCAGTATGCTAGCGTTTAGGCTGCGTTTATCGAAGCACTTGGCGGCGCTATGAAAACCAAGTGAAGGGCAGGGCTAAGACAAAATGAGCGGGATAACACACAAGAGAATCCAAAAGCGCATGGCTCACTCACAATAAAGCCCGCACGAGGCGGGCTTTAGGGGCTTGCTTAAGAGCTGTCTTTAAGAACTGTCTTTAAGAACTAGCTTCAAGAACTGGCTTTAGACTTTAAGAGCCAGTCTCAAAAGCTTACTTCTTGCCAGCGCGCTTGCGCTCGTTCTCGGTCAAATGCTTCTTACGCAGGCGGATATGGCTCGGCGTCACTTCAACCAGCTCATCGGAGTCCAGGAATTCGATCGCCTGTTCCAGGGTGAACTTGATGGGTGGCGTCAGCACGATGTTTTCATCGTTACCGGTTGAGCGCATGTTATCGAGTTTTTTACCCTTGGTCGGGTTAACTACCATGTCGTTGGCACGGTTGTTAATACCGATCAGCATGCCTTCGTAGACTTCGGTGGCGTGATCGATGATCAGCTTACCGCGCTCCTGCAGAGCGTACAGGGCATAGGCCAGGGCCTTGCCACCAACCATGGAGACCAGTACGCCGTTACGACGCTCGATAGACGCATCGGGCTTCAGCGGGCCGTAGTGATCAAAGCGGCTGGTCAGGATACCGGTGCCGGACGTCAGGGTCAGGAACTGACCACGGAAGCCGATCAATCCACGCGCAGGAATAATGAAGTCCAGACGAACACGGCCTTTACCATCCGGGTTCATGTTAGAAAGCTCACCCTTACGATAGCCAAGCTCTTCCATGATCGAGCCCTGATGCTGCTCTTCACAGTCGATGATGACTTCTTCGTAGGGCTCCTGCTTCTCACCGTCAATCTCTTTGATGATAACTTCGGGGCGACCAACGGCCAGCTCAAAGCCTTCACGACGCATGGTTTCAATCAGTACCGACAGGTGAAGCTCGCCACGCCCAGAAACCTTGAATTTCTCCGGCGTTTCGCCTTCTTCAACGCGCAGTGCAACGTTGTGGATCAGCTCTTGCTCCAGACGGTCCTTGATGTTCCGACTGGTAACGTACTTGCCGTCTTTACCGGCGAACGGTGAGTCATTAACCTGGAACGTCATCGAAACGGTCGGTTCGTCAACGGACAGCGGCGGCAGTGCCTCAACCGTATTGACGTCGCACAGCGTGTCGGAGATCGCCAGTTTATCGATGCCAGTAACGCAAACGATGTCGCCTGCAGTGGCTTCGTTGGTCTGTACGCGCTCCAGGCCCATATGGGTCATGACTTGGCCGATCTTACCTTTACGCGTCTCACCTTCTTTGGTGATGATGCTGATCTGCTGACCAGGCTTGACGCTACCGCGCTTGATGCGGCCAAGACCAATAACGCCTACGTAGCTGTTGTAATCCAGTGCGGAAATCTGCATTTGGAAAGGACCGTCGACTTCGACTTTCGGCGGCTCAACGATATCAACGATGGCCTGGAACATCGGGTCCATGTTGTCGGCAAGCTCTTCCGGGTCCATGCCGGCAATGCCGTTGAGCGCTGAGCAGTAGATGATCGGGAAATCAAGCTGCTCGTCGGTGGCGCCCAGGTTGTCAAACAGATCAAAAATCTGGTCGATAACCCAGTCAGGACGTGCGCCGGGGCGGTCGATCTTGTTAACGACGACGATCGGCTTAAGGCCTTGGGAGAAGGCTTTCTGGGTAACAAAGCGGGTTTGCGGCATCGGGCCGTCAACCGCATCGACCAGCAGCAGAACCGAATCGACCATGGACATTACGCGCTCAACTTCACCACCGAAGTCAGCGTGCCCAGGGGTATCAACGATATTGATGTGGTAGCCCGTACCATTGCCATCTTGCCACTGAATGGCCGTGTTTTTGGCCAGGATAGTAATACCGCGCTCTTTCTCCTGGTCATTAGAGTCCATAATCCGCTCTTGGCCTTCGGCCTTGCGGTCTAGTGTGCCTGATTGACTTAACAGCTTGTCTACCAAGGTAGTTTTGCCGTGGTCAACGTGGGCGATGATGGCAATGTTACGAAGATTCTCGATCACGACGCGATCCTGCTGGGAAAATAGGGCGGCATTATAGGGTCTCGGTGTGGTCGACTACCAGCCTTGTCTCAAATAAAGCGTTAAGTCAATAACCCAAACGCGGCAGTTTTCGCCTCTGCGATGCATCCGTTAAGATAGGCGTTTTCCCAGTTGGGGCAGGCACATGACCATCGGTAACCTGATGCGTTTGTTGAGCGATGGCAACGTTCACTCTGGTGAGCAATTAGGTGAAGCGCTAGGCGTTTCACGGGCTGCCGTATGGAAACAGCTGAAAAAATTGGATGCGCTTGGCGTGGACGTAGTGGCAGTGAAGGGCAAGGGCTACCGCTTGGCCACTCGGCTGGAGCCGCTGGAGGGCGCCAAAATCGTCGAGCGGCTGCCCGCTCAGGCGCGCCATTTGCTGACGCGGCTGTTTGTTGAGGACCAGCTACCCTCAAGCAATGAGTATCTGCGGCAGCGGTTTAATCAGGGCGCGGGTCACGGTGAAGTGTGCTTGGTTGAGTTGCAAACCGCCGGGCGCGGACGGCGAGGGCGAGTATGGACAACGCCCTGGGGACAAAGCCTGATGCTCTCGCTGGGTTGGCGCTTTGACGCAGGCGTGGCATCGCTGGAAGGGCTAAGTCTCGCGGTTGGTGTGGTGGTATCCCAAGTGCTTGAGCAACTGGGCAGTGCGCCAAAGCTTAAGTGGCCCAACGATATTTTGCTGGCTGAAAAAGGTGATGAGCTGGGTAAGCTGGCGGGCATTTTGATCGAAGTGACCGGTGATGCCGCAGGCCCTTGCGAAGTGGTCATTGGCATGGGAATGAACCTCTCGCTTTCTGAATCCCAGCGCGCAGCCATTGACCAGCCGGTAGCTGCACTGTTTGATATGCACGCGGGGCTCTCGCGCAACCAGCTAGCTTCGGACGTCGTCGCGGGGCTTTTAAGCATGCTGGCAGACTTCGAGCAGATTGGTTTTGGCGCCTGGCGTGATGAGTGGAACAAGCGGCACGCCTATGCGGGAATGCCGGTACGTATTATTCAAGGGGAGCGCGCAAGCGATGCGATCGCAGGCGACGTAGATGAGAGCGGTAACTTATGGGTTACTGAAAATGGTCACTCGCGGCGCTTGGCAGGCGGTGAGATCAGCGTACGCAGGCGCTTATGATTCTGGATTTGGATATCGGTAACACCTTGTCGAAATGGCGACTCAAGGATGCCGAAAGTAGTGAAATACGCTCGCGGGGGGCGGTGTGGACCCGCGAGGAGTGGCGTCCTGGGGCGGATATTCCTGATCTCGATGTTGTCGAGGCAGTGCGTATATCAAGCGTTGCCCGCGCTGGGGTGCTCGATGAAACGGTCACCTTGCTGCGCCGTCAGGTGCGCCACGTGTTTGTGGCCCGCTCGCTACCGGAAGCACTGGGCGTGGTTAACGGGTACGACGAGCCCGGTCGTCTAGGGGTGGATCGTTGGATGGGCGCGTTGGCCGGGTACCAATTAGCCGGTGGCTGCTGTGCGGTAGATTGCGGCAGTGCAATCACTATCGATTTCGTATTGCCCGGTGGTATACATTTGGGGGGCTTTATTATCCCTGGGCTGCGCCTGATGAAAGAAAGCTTGAAGTTGGGCACGCGCAACGTAGCCATTGACCCGGAAAGCGAGGCGGATGCTTTGCTGGAGCCTGGGCGGCGAACGGTGGACGCAGTCAATCACGGTATTTATATGGCAGCCGTCAGCGCCATCAACCGTATTTACAGCGAAGTGTGCGACCAGCAGGGCATCTCGCTGCCCATGCTGCTTACCGGGGGGGACGCTCGAGTGGTGTCGCGAGGCGTGCAGGTGCCACACGCTGTGTGGCCCGATATGGTGTATGGCGGGCTTGAAGCCTGTTACCCGCTAACGTTTGCCGAGCGCGCAGGCAAAATGTCTGGGGCGCCGAAAGTCCCCGAGCCAGTATCATTAGAAAAAATTCGCGCGGGACTTGCATTCTCAATGCTGCTTTGACAGAATGCAGCGCGTTCCAAGGCAGCAAACAGATGCGCAAGCATCGCAAGCTACGATAAATTAAGTAATATCTAGCTTGACAGTGTTTTGGAGGCTGGCATAATGTGCCGCCAAAGCTGGAGAGATTCCCGAGTGGCCAAAGGGAGCAGACTGTAAATCTGCCGCGTAAGCTTCGAAGGTTCGAATCCTTCTCTCTCCACCAGATTTAAACAGCAGCGACTTTGGTCGGTGTTGTGGGATGAAAGCCGGTAGTGGGCATTGTCTATCGTTCGGCGTGCGGCGGCTTGTAATCCTGGCAGCAGTTACGCGGGCGTAGTTCAACGGTAGAACCTCAGCCTTCCAAGCTGATGGTGCGGGTTCGATTCCCGCCGCCCGCTCCAGTTGATGTGTTTTGGCTCATGTAGCTCAGGGGTAGAGCACACCCTTGGTAAGGGTGAGGTCGACGGTTCAATTCCGTCCATGAGCTCCATATTGCGAGAAAGGCGAGCGAAGCTCGCTTTTTTTGTCTCTGCATATATGTCTTCGGGCTTGATGTGGAGGAAGGGGTTGTCAGGTGGGTTTATTTCCGCTACCATGGCGCCCGCTGTTGTGTAGGTGGTAGTGAGTGCCTATGCGCAGGATGATACAGGCCAGTGGCTCAATTGGCAGAGCAGCGGTCTCCAAAACCGCAGGTTGGGGGTTCGAGTCCCTCCTGGCCTGCCAACCTTCCCCAGGTTGGCATGTGATTTTCCAGAATTCCTTTATTGTAGCCGCACCCTAAGGAGTCTCGTTTTATGAAGCCTGGTTCTGTAAAGCACGGTACCGAGGTGCAACAGGCGCGCCATGACGGGCTCAAGTGGGCGGCGGTTATAGCGCTGCTTGTCGTTGCTGTCGTTGGTAATACCTATTTCGCCGATACTGGTCTGCTCTACCGCGTGTTGGGTGTAGTGGTTTTATGTGCGCTTGCTGGTTTGATCGCACTTACCACCGCCAAAGGTCGCGACCTGACAGAGCTTGCCGTTAGCGCCAAGAAAGAGATTCAGCGCGTTGTATGGCCGACCCGCCCCGAAACAATTCAAACCACCGCGATTGTCTTGGTGGCGGTTGTTGTGGTGGGTTTGATGCTGTGGTTGATCGATACTCTTCTTGGCTGGGCAATGTCCGGCGTCATTGGTTAGGAGTTTTCATGTCCAAACGTTGGTACGTCGTCCACGCCTATTCCGGTTTTGAAAAGCATGTTATGCGCTCGCTGATCGAGCGTGTGAAAATGCACGGTATGGAAGATCGTTTTGGCGAGATTCTGGTGCCGACGGAAGAAGTCGTTGAGATGCGCGACGGTAAGCGCCGCAAGAGTGAGCGTAAATTCTATCCCGGCTATGTACTGGTCGAGATGGAAATGGTCGACGAAACATGGCACCTCGTTAATGAAACCCCGCGTGTAATGGGCTTCATTGGCGGAACGAAAGAAAAACCGGCTGCGATCACGACCCGTGAAGCGGACGCTATTTTGCGCCGCGTTAAAGACGGAACCGACAAGCCGCGGCCCAAAACAATGTTTGAGCCGGGTCAGTCGGTGCGTGTTATCGATGGTCCGTTCGCTGACTTCAACGGTGTGGTTGAGGAAGTCAACTACGATAAGAGCCGTTTGCAGGTCAGTGTATTGATTTTTGGGCGTGCCACGCCTGTGGAGCTAGAGTTTTCTCAGGTTGAAAAAGAGTAAGCTCGCACGTTAAGAGTAGGGCGCTAATAGCGCCATATATTCGTAAGAGGCAGCCTGTGGCTGTCTCGTTAGTCCCGGGGAGCCGCAAGGCGCTATTACCCAATTGGAGTATTTACCATGGCCAAGAAAGTCCAGGCTTATATCAAACTGCAGGTAGCTGCAGGTAAAGCCAATCCAAGTCCGCCCGTAGGCCCCGCGCTGGGTCAGCACGGCGTGAACATCATGGAATTCTGTAAGGCGTTTAACGCCGCGACTCAAGAAATTGAGCCGGGCCTGCCGACGCCTGTCGTGATCACTGTCTACTCTGACCGTAGCTTCACGTTCGTTACCAAAACGCCGCCTGCTGCCGTGCTGCTGAAAAAAGCCGCTGGTATCAAGTCGGGTTCTGGCGAGCCGAACAAGAAGAAGGTCGGCACCGTGACTCGCGAGCAGCTTGAAGAGATCGCCAAGACTAAAGAGCCGGATCTGACGGCTTCTGATCTTGATGCCGCCGTACGTACTATCGCAGGCAGCGCTCGTAGCATGGGCCTTAACGTGGAGGGTCTCTGATCATGGCTAAACTGTCTAAGCGCGCGAAGGTAATTCGCGAGAAAGTAGATGCCAACAAGGCTTACTCTCTGGAAGAAGCGGTTGCACTGCTTGCTGAACTGTCTACCGTTAAGTTCAACGAGTCTGTTGACGTTGCGATCAACCTGGGTGTTGATCCGCGTAAATCTGACCAGGTTGTACGTGGCGCTACCGTTATGCCTAACGGCACCGGTAAAGACGTACGCGTAGCGGTCTTTACTCAAGGTGCTAACGCCGATGCTGCTAAAGAAGCAGGCGCTGACATCGTGGGTATGGAAGATCTGGCTGAGCAAGTGAAGAAGGGCGTAATGGACTTTGACGTCGTTATCGCTTCTCCGGATGCTATGCGCGTTGTCGGTCAGCTGGGCCAGATTCTGGGTCCGCGTGGCCTGATGCCCAACCCGAAAGTCGGCACCGTAACGCCTGACGTTGCGACTGCTGTCAAGAACGCCAAAGCTGGTCAGGTACGCTTCCGTACTGACAAAAACGGCATTATCCACACTACGCTGGGTAAAGTGACGTTTGATGCGGCTTCTGTTCAAGGCAACCTGGAAGCACTGGTTGCTGACCTTAAGAGGCTCAAGCCGAGCTCCTCTAAAGGTATTTACTTTAAGAAAGTCACCCTGTCCACTACCATGGGCCCAGGTCTGACTATCGACCACTCTGCGCTGGTATAAGCAGGTCGTCGACAGGTTTTAAGTAAGAACCGAGCAAGAACTTTGCGGTCCTCTGGTTAGGTAAACCTGCCGGAGCACCGTCAAAGACCGCAGGTGCCGCGCTGGATGTCTCATCTCAACGCGGCTTAATTGCCTAAAGCGCCTGCGCAGATGGTGTGGCCGCCAGTTGGTTGTAGCTTTTTAGCGACTTCGCTTTCTGGTGAGCACCATCCCCTAAGGCTTCCAGCGCTGGTTATATCAGGCCTGGAAGAGATGGTAACCTCCGAAGCCTTGAAAAGGTTTCGGCACGAAGGAGTGATCACTGTGCCACTAGCACTTGAAGGCAAGAAAGCGATTGTTGCCGAGGTCAGTGAAGCGGCCAAGGGCGCACTCTCCGTCGTAGTTGCCGATTCTCGCGGTGTAACGGTCGGTAAAATGACCGATCTGCGTAAGCAGGCACGTGAGAATGGTGTAGAGCTGCGCGTTGTTCGCAACACGCTGGCTCGCCGCGCCCTCGAGGGCACTCAGTGGGAGTGTCTGAACGAGAGCTTTGTTGGTCCGACTCTGTTGGCTTTCTCTACTGATCATCCGGGCGCTGCCGCTCGCTTGTTCAAAGATTTTGCTAAAACTGAGCAGAACTTCGAAGTGAAGGCGTTGGCCTACGAAGGCGAACTGATCCCGGCTGCTGACATCGACCGTCTGGCAACCCTACCGACTTACAACGAAGCAATTGCCAAGTTGATGTCGGTAATGAAAGAAGCCTCCGCTGGCAAGCTGGTTCGTACCCTGGCCGCCCTGCGCGATCAGAAGCAAGAAGAAGCTGCGTAAGCAGACCTTTTTGCAGGCGGCGTGAACGCTATGCCGATTGCGTCGCCTGAACCGAGCAATGAATCCTGAGTCCTCGGCCGACCGAGACTCCCGCAAAGTTAGGAATGAAAAATGGCACTGTCTAAAGACGATATCATCAATGCTGTAGCCGACATGTCCGTAATGGAAGTTGTTGAGCTGATCGAAGCAATGGAAGAGAAGTTCGGCGTATCAGCTGCTGCAGCTGTTATGGCTGGCCCGGCTGCTGGCGGCGAAGCTGCTGCAGAAGAGCAAACCGAGTTTGACCTGGTTCTGACCGCTGCTGGTGACAAGAAAGTTAACGTCATCAAAGCCGTTCGTGAAATCACTGGTCTTGGCCTGAAAGAAGCTAAAGGCGCTGTTGACGGCGCTCCGGCAACTATCAAAGAAGCCATGTCCAAAGACGACGCAGAAGCAGCAAAAGCGAAGTTGGAAGAAGCGGGCGCAAGCGTCGAGCTCAAGTAATTCTTGTGCTGACGGCTTTACGCGCTGCGTAAGCTTCCACGGCTGGCGGCGGGTTTTCCCGCTGCCGGCCTTTTTCTGTTGCAACTTATAGGTTGTTACAGAAACACAGTAATACCGTTGTTGTAATACTGTTATCGATCAAGATTTTCGACGGCGAGCTACCGATTTAGGAGCTTGCTGTCTGCGTCTGACACGCCCGCGCAGGGCAGCGATGACCACGCATCGGTCACCCATGGTGAACAAGCTGGGGAATACAGATGGCTTACTCATATACTGAGAAAAAACGCATCCGCAAGGATTTCGGCAAACTGCCCCAAGTGATGGATGTGCCTTACTTGCTGGCCATCCAGCTTGATTCCTATTACGACTTTCTCCAGCAAGATCGTTCGCCTGACGAGCGTCACGAAGTTGGCCTGCATGCGGCGTTCAAGTCCGTGTTTCCGATCGAGAGTTTCTCGGGTAACGCAGCACTTGAGTACGTTAGCTACCGTTTTGGCACGCCGGCGTTCGATGTTAAGGAGTGTCAGCTGCGCGGCGTGACGTATTCCGCCCCGCTGCGCGTCAAGGTTCGCTTGATCATTTATGATCGCGATTCCTCGAACAAGGCAATCAAGGATATTAAAGAGCAAGAAGTCTACATGGGGGAAATCCCCCTGATGACTGAGAACGGTACCTTTGTGATCAACGGTACTGAGCGGGTTATCGTTTCCCAGCTCCACCGCTCGCCCGGTGTGTTCTTCGATCACGACAAAGGTAAGAGCCACTCCTCAGGCAAGTTGCTCTACTCTGCCCGCGTAATTCCTTACCGTGGCTCTTGGTTGGACTTTGAGTTCGACCCGAAAGACAACGTGTTCGTGCGTATTGACCGTCGCCGTAAACTGCCGGCTTCGGTACTAATGCGTGCGCTCGGCATGAGCACTGAAGAAATTCTTAGTGAATTCTTCGACACTAGCGTATTCCACATTGAGAAATCCGGTTTCTCTGTGGAGCTGGTGCCGTCGCGCCTGCGCGGTGAAACCGCCACCTTTGACATTAAAGATGGCAGCGGCGAGCTGATTGTTGAAGAAGGTCGTCGGATCACTCAGAAGCACATTCGTCAGCTTGAAAAAGCCGGCCTTGAGCGTCTGGACGTGCCGATGGAGTACCTGTTCGGCAAAACGCTGGCCCACGATCAAGTGGATACCAAGACCGGCGAGCTGATCTGCCCGTGTAATACTGAAATTACCCCTGAAGTGCTTGAGCGTATGGCTCAGGGCGGTATCACGCGCATTGAAACGCTTTACACCAACGACCTGGATTGCGGCTCGTTCATTTCCGACACCCTGAAGTTGGATACGACCGGATCGGCGTTGGAAGCGCTGGTTGAAATTTACCGCATGATGCGTCCCGGCGAGCCGCCCACTAAAGAGTCGGCTGAAACGCTGTTCCACAACCTGTTCTTTACTGAAGATCGCTACGATCTTTCAGGTGTGGGCCGCATGAAGTTTAACCGTCGTCTGCGTCGCGAAGCCGACACGGGTTCCGGCGTGCTGGACCGCAAAGACATTCTCGATGTGCTGCGCGAGCTGATCAATATCCGTAACGGCTTTGGCGACGTCGACGACATCGACCACCTGGGTAACCGTCGTATTCGCTGCGTAGGCGAAATGGCCGAAAACCAATTCCGTGTAGGTCTGGTGCGTGTTGAGCGTGCGGTCAAAGAGCGTCTTTCCATGGCGGAAAGCGAAGGCCTAATGCCGCAGGATCTGATCAACGCCAAACCGGTTGCAGCGGCGGTGAAAGAGTTCTTCGGTTCAAGCCAGCTGTCCCAGTTTATGGACCAGAACAACCCGCTTTCGGAAGTTACCCACAAGCGTCGCGTGTCTGCACTCGGCCCGGGTGGTTTGACCCGTGAGCGCGCTGGCTTTGAGGTGCGCGACGTACACGCCACGCACTACGGTCGTCTGTGCCCCATCGAGACACCTGAAGGCCCGAACATCGGTCTGATCAACTCGCTGGCCACTTACAGCCACACCAACAGCTACGGCTTCCTTGAAACGCCGTACCGTAAGGTTAATGCCGGTCAGGTAACTGACGATATCGTTCACCTGTCAGCGATCGAAGAGGGCGACTTTGTTATCGCCCAGGCATCTGCTGCTGTGGATGAGTCCAACAAGCTTTCTGACGACCTGGTTCAGGTACGTCACCGTGGTGAAACCACCTTCATGCGTCCTGAGCAAGTGACGCTGATGGACGTTTCTCCGCGTCAGGTTGTATCGGTGGCGGCTGCCCTGATTCCGTTCCTGGAGCACGATGATGCTAACCGCGCCTTGATGGGTGCGAACATGCAGCGTCAGGCCGTTCCTACTCTGCGTGCTGACAAGCCGCTTGTGGGAACCGGCATGGAGCGTTTCGTGGCACGTGACTCCGGCGTATGTGCCGTGGCGCGTCGTGGCGGTGTTATCGACTCGGTAGATGCACGTCGTGTGGTGGTACGGGTTAGCGAAGATGAGATCATCGGCGGTGAAGCCGGCGTTGATATCTACAACCTGACCAAGTACACCCGTTCGAACCAGAACACCTGTATGAACCAGCGCCCCATCGTGCGTCCTGGTGACAGCGTTGCGCGCGGCGATATTCTCGCCGACGGCCCGTCTGTCGATATGGGTGATCTGGCACTCGGTCAGAACATGCGTATCGCGTTCATGCCCTGGAACGGCTACAACTTCGAGGACTCCATCCTGCTATCTGAGCGGGTGGTTCAAGAAGACCGTTTCACCACGATCCATATTCAGGAACTGACCTGTGTGTCTCGCGACACCAAGCTGGGGCCGGAAGAGATCACCTCTGATATTCCCAATGTCGGTGAATCCGCACTGGGCAAATTGGACGAGGCGGGCGTTGTTTACATCGGTGCTGAAGTTGGCCCGGGCGACATTCTGGTCGGTAAGGTAACGCCGAAGGGCGAAACCCAGCTGACGCCAGAAGAGAAGCTGCTGCGTGCGATCTTCGGTGAGAAGGCGTCTGATGTTAAAGATACCTCCCTGCGTGCTCCTACGGGCATGAAAGGTACGGTTATCGACGTTCAGGTGTTCACTCGCGACGGCGTGGAAAAAGATTCACGTGCGCTCTCCATCGAGCAAATGCAGCTGGATGAAGTGCGTAAGGACCTGCAGGAAACCTACCGTATTGCTGAAGATGCAACGTTTGAGCGTCTGCAGCGTACGCTGGATGGCCAAGCCGTTAACGGCGGCCCGAACCTCAAGAAAGGCGACGTGCTGGACGAGGCTTACCTCGACGAGCTGCCGCGTCAGCAGTGGTTCAAACTGCGCATGCAGGATGAGTCCTACAATGAGCTTCTGGCCCAGGCCGACGAGCAGCTGGAAAACCGTCGTAAAGAGATGGATGAGCGTTTCGAAGATAAGAAACGCAAGTTGACCCAGGGCGATGATCTGGCGCCTGGCGTTCTCAAAATCGTCAAGGTTTACATGGCGGTCAAGCGTCGCATCCAGCCAGGCGACAAGATGGCCGGTCGTCACGGTAACAAAGGTGTTATCTCCGCGATCATGCCGATCGAAGACATGCCATTCGACGAGAAGGGCGAACCGGTCGACGTGGTACTTAACCCGCTGGGTGTACCGTCGCGTATGAACGTGGGTCAGATTCTGGAAACCCACCTGGGTATGGCGGCACGTGGGCTGGGTGTCAAGATTGACGCTATGCTCCGCGATGCGCGTGGCCAGCAGGTTGCCGAAATTCGTGACTTCCTGGGTCAGGTGTACAACACGCCGGGTGCTCGCGCTGAAGATCTGGACTCGCTCAGTGATGAAGAAGTCATTGCGCTGGCCAAGAATCTTAAAGGCGGTGTGCCCATGGCCACGCCGGTATTTGATGGTGCCAAGGAGCACGAAATCAAACACCTGCTGAAGCTTGCGGACATCCCTGAGTCAGGTCAGATGAAACTGCACGATGGCCGTACCGGTGATGCGTTTGATCGCCCGGTAACCGTCGGCTACATGTACATGCTGAAACTGAACCACCTGGTAGACGACAAGATGCACGCTCGTTCTACCGGCTCTTACTCGCTGGTTACCCAGCAGCCCTTGGGTGGTAAAGCACAGTTCGGTGGTCAGCGCTTTGGTGAGATGGAAGTGTGGGCGCTGGAAGCCTATGGCGCGGCCTACACCCTGCAAGAGATGCTCACCGTCAAATCGGACGACGTCGAAGGCCGCACCAAGATGTACAAAAACATCGTGGATGGCGACCACACCATGCAGGCAGGCATGCCGGAATCCTTCAATGTACTCGTGAAGGAAATCCGCTCGCTGGGCATCGATATCGAGTTAGAGAGCTAGGAGCCGTGCTATGAAAGATTTGGTGAAAGTACTCAAATCGCAATCTCAGTCCGAAGAGTTTGACGCGATCAAGATTACTCTGGCGTCGCCGGACATGATTCGCTCCTGGTCGTTTGGCGAGGTGAAGAAGCCTGAGACCATCAACTACCGTACCTTTAAACCGGAGCGGGACGGTCTGTTCTGCGCCAAGATTTTTGGCCCGGTAAAGGATTACGAGTGCTTGTGCGGTAAGTACAAGCGCATGAAGCACCGCGGCATCATTTGTGAAAAGTGTGGCGTTGAAGTCACCAAGGCAGCCGTGCGCCGTGAGCGCATGGGTCACATTGAGCTGGCATCCCCAGTTGCCCACATCTGGTTTCTGAAATCATTGCCGTCGCGTATCGGTATGTTCCTCGATATGACGCTGCGTGATATCGAGCGCGTGCTGTACTTTGAGAGCTTCGTGGTTATCGATCCAGGCATGACCACGCTTGAGCGTGGTCAGCTCTTAAACGATGAGCAGTACTTTGAAGCCCTTGAAGAGTTCGGCGATGACTTCGATGCCCGCATGGGCGCCGAAGCGGTGCAGGAACTGCTCAAAGATATCGATCTTGAAGAAGAGATTAATACCCTGCGTGAAGAAATTCCGCAGACCAACTCTGAAACCAAGATCAAGAAGCTTTCCAAGCGTTTAAAGCTGCTTGAAGCGTTTTACCACTCCGGCAATGCGCCGGCGTGGATGGTCATGGAAGTGCTGCCTGTCCTGCCGCCGGATTTACGTCCGCTGGTACCGCTGGACGGTGGCCGCTTCGCGACCTCCGATCTTAACGACCTTTACCGTCGTGTGATCAACCGTAACAACCGCCTGAAGCGTCTGCTCGACCTTAATGCGCCGGATATCATCGTGCGCAACGAGAAGCGTATGCTTCAGGAAGCGGTCGATGCACTGCTTGACAACGGTCGTCGTGGCCGCGCGATCACGGGCTCCAACAAGCGTCCGCTGAAATCGCTCGCCGACATGATCAAAGGTAAGCAGGGTCGTTTCCGTCAGAACTTGTTGGGTAAGCGCGTCGATTACTCGGGCCGTTCGGTAATTACCGTGGGTCCGACCCTGCGCCTGCACCAGTGTGGTCTGCCGAAGAAAATGGCGCTGGAGCTGTTCAAGCCGTTTATCTACTCCAAGCTTCAGTCGCTGGGCTTCGCCTCAACGATTAAAGCCGCGAAGAAAATGGTTGAGCGCGAGCTTCCGGAAGTGTGGGACATCCTTGCTGATGTTATCCGCGAGCACCCGGTACTGCTTAACCGTGCACCGACGCTTCACCGTCTGGGTATCCAGGCGTTTGAGCCGCTGCTGATCGAAGGTAAAGCGATCCAGCTGCACCCGCTGGTGTGTGCGGCCTACAACGCCGACTTCGACGGTGACCAGATGGCGGTACACGTACCGCTGACCCTGGAAGCCCAGCTTGAAGCCCGTGCGCTGATGATGGCGACCAACAACGTGCTGTCGCCCGCTAACGGCGAGCCGATCATCGTACCGTCGCAGGACGTTGTTCTGGGTCTTTACTACATGACCCGCGAAAAGATCAACGCCAAAGGCGAAGGCATGGTGTTCTCCGACCTCAATGAGGTTGAGCGCGCCTTCGGAACTCAGTCTGTATCGCTTCATGCCCGCATTACCGTGCGTCTGGACGAAGTGGATATCGAAGAAGAGACCGGTGCCAAGTCTTACCATCGTCGCCTGTATAAAACGACGGTGGGTCGCGCCATGCTGTTCCGCATTCTGCCGGAAGGCGTGCCGTTCCCGCTGATCGACCAGCCGATGAAGAAAAAGGCTATTTCCGGCCTGATCAACGAGGTGTATCGCCGCTCAGGCCTCAAGCCGACGGTTATCTTCGCTGACCAGCTGATGTATACCGGTTTCCGCCTGGCAACCTGGTCGGGCGCCTCCATCGGTGTTAACGACTTCGTTATCCCGGATGCCAAGACCGAAATCGTTGACGCAGCGGAAGCTGAAGTTAAAGAGATCGAAGACCAGTTCTCTTCTGGCCTAGTAACAGCCGGCGAGAAATACAACAAGGTTATCGATATATGGTCCAAGGCCAACGATAAAGTCGCCAAGGCGATGATGGTCGGCATCTCGAAAGAGACCGTTATCGATCGCGATGGTAACGAGGTTGAGCAGGATTCGTTCAACAGCGTCTTCATCATGGCCGACTCCGGTGCCCGGGGTAGTGCCGCTCAGATCCGTCAGCTTGCCGGTATGCGTGGCCTGATGGCCAAGCCGGATGGCTCGATCATCGAAACGCCGATCGTGGCCAACTTCCGTGAAGGTCTGAACGTACTTCAGTACTTCATCTCGACCCACGGCGCGCGTAAAGGTCTGGCGGATACGGCCCTGAAAACGGCTAACTCCGGTTACCTGACCCGTCGTCTGGTCGACGTGGCCCAGGATCTGGTCATCACCGAGGTCGACTGTGGTACTGAAAACGGTCTGACCCTGCACCCGATCATCGAGGGTGGCGACATCATCGTACCGCTGTCACAGCGTGTACTGGGTCGTGTGGTGGCACTGGACGTTGTTGATCCGGGTACCGAGGAGATCTTGATTCCGCGCGGTACGCTGCTTGACGAGAAATGGTGTGCTGAGCTCGACACCATGGGTGTGGATGAGATTATCGTACGCTCAACCATTACCTGTGATACGCCACACGGCGTGTGTTCGTCCTGTTATGGACGTGATCTTGCCCGCGGTCACCAGGTCAACATCGGTGAGTCTGTCGGTGTTATCGCCGCTCAGTCAATCGGTGAGCCGGGTACTCAGCTGACCATGCGTACGTTCCACATCGGTGGCGCGGCATCGCGTTCATCAGCCGTGGATAGTGTACAGGTCAAGCACGGCGGTAAGGTGCGTCTGCACAACATCAAGCACGTAGAGCGTGCTGACGGCAAATTGGTTGTCGTATCGCGTTCCAGCGCCCTGGCGGTCGCCGATGATCACGGCCGTGAGCGTGAGTACTACAAGCTGCCGTACGGTGCTGAGCTTTCCGTACGTGACGGCGACGTGGTTGATGCCGGTGCGATGGTCGCTAAGTGGGATCCGCACACCCACCCGATCATTGCTGAGGTAGAGGGTAAAGCGCAGTTCATCGATCTCGACGAAGGTGTCACCATGCACCGCTCCGTCGACGAGATGACCGGTCTTTCTTCTATCGAGGTTATTGAGTCCGCCGCCCGCCCGATGGCTGGCCGCGACAAGCGTCCGATGGTCATGCTGCAGGACGCCTCCGGTGAGTACGTGTCGGTTTCCGGCTCGAATACGCCAGTGCAATACCTGTTGCCGGGTAATTCCATTATCTCTGTAGATGATGGCTCGACTATCGGTGTGGGTGAGGTAGTTGCCCGTATTCCGGTTGAGGCATCAGGTAACAAAGATATCACCGGTGGTCTGCCGCGCGTTGCCGACCTGTTCGAAGCGCGTAAACCGAAAGAATCAGCGATCCTGGCTGAAATCAGCGGTGTTATCAGCTTCGGTAAAGAGACCAAAGGTAAGCGTCGTTTGACGATTACGCCGGAGTCTGGCGATCCGTTTGAAGCGCTGATCCCGAAATGGCGTCAAATCGCCGTGTTCGAAGGTGAAGCGGTTGAGAAGGGTGAAGTCATCTCCGATGGCCCGAGCAACCCGCACGATATCCTGCGTCTGCTGGGTGTCGCGGAACTTGCCAAGTATATTACGGCCGAAGTGCAGGACGTTTACCGTCTGCAGGGTGTTGGCATCAACGATAAGCACATTGAAGTTATTGTGCGTCAGATGCTGCGCAAAGTAGAAATTGCCGATTCGGGCGATTCTGACTTCATCACTGGCGACCAGGCTGAGCTTGTGCGTGTGTTGGAGCAAAATGCCCGTCTCGAGAAAGAAGGTAAGTTCCCGGCGAAGTATCAGCGTCTGCTGCTGGGTATTACCAAGGCCAGCCTGGCGACCGAGTCGTTCATCTCCGCGGCCTCCTTCCAGGAGACCACGCGGGTACTGACCGAAGCGGCAGTCACCGGCAAGCGCGATTATCTGCGCGGCCTGAAAGAAAACGTGGTAGTTGGGCGTCTGATTCCGGCAGGTACCGGTCTGACTCACCACGCTGAACGTCGCCGCAAACGCGAAGACGTTGAGCGCCTGTTCAATCCCTCAGCGACTGAGGTAGAGCAGGAGCTTGGAGCACAGTTGACAGCGCTTGATTCTGACGACGAGCTCTAAAACCGAGTAGTAAAAAATGAGTATCTGATCCTAGAGCCGTTAACTTGCCGGTTAAACCGCCGGCAAGACTTGACGGCGCCTAGGATCAGCCTTTAGAATGCGCAGCCTTTAACAGTGGGGTGGGTGCGCCCGCATCCGCTGCCCGTATTTGTTGAAGGCTAGGCAACCATTGGAGTCAGCTAAACACCATGGCAACGATTAATCAGCTAGTGCGCAAGCCGCGCAAGCGCCCCGTTACTAAAAGTGACGTGCCCGCGCTGCAGGCCTGTCCGCAAAAACGCGGCGTATGTACGCGTGTATACACTACTACCCCTAAGAAGCCGAACTCGGCCCTGCGTAAGGTTTGCCGTGTGCGCCTGACCAACGGTTTCGAGGTTTCTTCTTACATCGGTGGTGAAGGTCACAACCTGCAAGAGCACTCTGTTGTTCTGATTCGCGGCGGTCGTGTCAAGGATTTGCCAGGTGTGCGTTATCACACCGTTCGTGGCGCCCTGGACACCTCTGGCGTACAGAACCGTAAGCAGGGTCGTTCCAAGTACGGTACCAAGAAGCCGAAGTCCTAAGTTCAGGGCGTCAAGGCTGCTTGAGACGGTGCTGTGTTTCCGTCTGTTATCTTTAACACGAATATATGACGGTCTGATAAGAGTAAGGTCGGGCGGCGCTAAGCGCCGAAAGCCTAGCGCGAGTTCCGGGTTTACCTGAAGGATCCTTAATTGAGGGCTTATCATGCCTAGAAGAAGAGTTGTAGCTAAACGCGAAATCCTGCCGGATCCTAAGTTCGGAAGTGAGCGTCTGGCGAAGTTCATGAACCACCTGATGGTCAGCGGCAAGAAGTCCATAGCTGAGCGCATCGTTTATGGTGCGTTGGACAAGGTTGCCGAGCGTAGTAGTGAAGAGCCGCTGGAAATCTTCGACAAAGCGCTGGAAACCATCCAGCCGATGGTCGAAGTGAAGTCGCGCCGCGTTGGTGGTGCGACCTATCAGGTGCCGGTTGAAGTTCGTCCGTCTCGTCGTCAAGCGCTGGCTATGCGCTGGCTGGTAGACGCGGCGCGTCGTCGCGGTGAGAAAACGATGGTTCAGCGTCTAGCAGGCGAAATGCTGGATGCCGCAGAAGGTAAAGGTTCAGCCGTTAAGAAGCGCGAAGACGTGCATCGTATGGCCGAAGCCAACAAAGCTTTCTCGCACTATCGTTTCTAAGAACGTCGTTTCTAAGAGCGTCGCTTCTAAGAAAGACGTTTCGACGTACGGCGTTTGTAAGCGCAGTGTTTGTAGAGTTCGCGTTTATATATGCACGTTGTTTCAGCAGGGCGTCATTGAAAGTGGTAAGTCGAGTCGCTTTGTTGCAACACCCCGCCGTTATCATCCTGTGATAACGGCGGTAGCGTAAGGCTCACTTTTGCCGCTGCTAAATTAACGAGCATCGCCAACTAACGGGAGTTTCACCGTGGCACGCAAGACACCACTTAATCGTTATCGCAATATTGGTATCGTAGCGCACGTCGACGCGGGTAAAACCACAACGACCGAGCGGGTACTGTTTTATACCGGCTTGAACCACAAGTTGGGTGAGACGCATGAGGGTGCTTCAACTACTGATTGGATGGAGCAGGAGCAGGAGCGTGGTATTACTATCACCTCGGCTGCTGTAACCACCTTCTGGCCGGGTATGGCCAAGCAGTTCGACGAGCACCGCATCAACATCATCGATACACCTGGACACGTTGACTTTACTATCGAAGTTGAGCGTTCACTGCGTGTTCTTGATGGCGCGGTCGTTGTACTGTGCGGTTCTTCCGGCGTTCAGCCGCAGACCGAAACAGTATGGCGTCAGGCCAACAAGTACGAAGTACCGCGTATGGTCTTCGTCAACAAGATGGACCGTACCGGCGCTGATTTCTTCATGGTTGTTGACCAGTTGAAAGAGCGTCTGGGTGCGAATGCCGTGCCGATCCAGATTAACTGGGGTACGGAAGAAGACTTTAAAGGTGTTGTCGACCTGATTCAGATGAAGGCTATCCTGTGGGATGAGGCGAGCCTGGGTATGAATTTTGAGCTCGTAGAGATTCCGGCTGAGCTGCAAGAGACTGCCGAAAAATATCGCGAGCAAATGGTTGAAGCCGCTGCCGAAGGCTCTGACGAGCTGATGGAGAAGTATCTGGAAGGCGGTGAGCTTTCGATCGAAGAGATCAAGGCCGGCCTTCGTGCACGTACTCTGGCTAACGATATTGTTCTGGTTACCTGTGGTTCTGCCTTTAAAAATAAAGGCGTTCAGGCGGTGCTGGATGGCATTATCGAATACATGCCTTCGCCGACTGAAGTTAAGGCGATTGAAGGTGAGCTGGACGATAAAGACGGCACGATTGCAACGCGTGAAGCCGATGATAGCGCGCCATTTGCGGCGTTGGCATTCAAGATCGCGACCGACCCCTTCGTTGGTACGTTGACCTTTATTCGCGTCTATTCGGGCGTTCTGAAGTCTGGTGACGGTGTATATAACTCCGTTAAGCAGAAGAAAGAGCGTGTGGGTCGTATCGTTCAGATGCACGCCAACTCGCGTGAAGAGATCAAAGAGATCCTGGCGGGCGATATCGCTGCGTGTATCGGCCTGAAAGACGTCACCACGGGTGACACTCTTTGCGATATCGATAACAAAATTGTTCTCGAGCGCATGGAGTTCCCGGATCCGGTTATCTCTGTAGCCGTTGAGCCGAAGACCAAGTCCGACCAGGAAAAAATGGGTATTGCACTGGGCAAGCTGGCCCAGGAAGATCCCTCTTTCCAGGTTAAAACCGACGAAGAAACCGGCCAGACCATTATTTCTGGTATGGGCGAGCTTCACCTGGACATCATCGTTGACCGTATGCGTCGCGAGTTCAAGGTTGAAGCTAACATCGGTAAGCCGCAGGTAGCGTACCGCGAAACTATTCGTGGCAGCGTTGAGCAGGAAGGCAAGTTTGTACGTCAGTCTGGTGGTCGTGGTCAGTACGGTCACGTTTGGCTACGTATTGAGCCGCTGACTGCTGCAGACAAGGGTGAAGGCGAAGACGAAATCTTCTTCAAATTCAACTCTGAAATCGTAGGTGGTACGGTTCCCAAGGAATACGTCCCTGCGGTTGAGAAGGGTGCTTACGAGCAGCTGAAAAACGGTGTCATCGCGGGTTACCCGATGATCGACGTTAAAGTGACGCTGTTCGACGGCTCCTTCCACGACGTAGACTCTAACGAGACTGCGTTCAAGATTGCTTCTTCTATGGCAGTGAAGGAAGGTGCCAGGAAGGCCAAGGCCGTGCTGCTGGAGCCGGTGATGAAGGTCGAAATCGTGACTCCCGAGGAATTTATGGGTGACGTCATGGGTGACCTGAGCCGTCGTCGCGGTCTGGTGCAAGGCATGGATGACTCTTCTGCTGGTAAAGTCATTCGTGCAACGGTGCCGCTGGGTGAGATGTTCGGTTATGCAACCGATCTACGCTCACAATCCCAGGGCCGTGCGAGCTACTCTATGGAGTTCTCGAAGTACGACGAGGCGCCCTCCAGCGTCGTTGAAGCCGTCATCAATCAAAACGGTTAACCGTTAGCTAACGTAAAGAGGTTATAGCAGTGGCTAAGGAAAAATTTGAACGTTCCAAACCGCACGTCAACGTCGGCACCATCGGTCACGTCGACCACGGTAAAACGACCCTGACTGCGGCCCTGACCCGCGTTTCTGCTGAGGTTTTCGGCGGCGACTGGCGTGAATTCGATACTATCGATAACGCTCCTGAAGAGCGTGAACGTGGTATCACTATCGCGACTTCGCACGTGGAATATCAGTCTGAAGTGCGTCACTACGCGCACGTTGACTGCCCAGGACACGCTGACTACGTCAAGAACATGATCACCGGTGCAGCGCAGATGGACGGCGCGATCCTGGTATGTTCTGCCGCTGACGGCCCGATGCCGCAGACTCGCGAACACATCCTGCTGTCTCGCCAGGTTGGCGTACCGTTCATCGTTGTGTTCCTGAACAAGGCAGACATGGTCGATGACGAAGAGCTGCTCGAACTGGTAGAGATGGAAGTTCGCGAACTCCTCGACCAGTACGACTTCCCGGGCGACGACACGCCGATCATCACTGGTTCTGCGCTGATGGCTCTGAACGGTGAAGATGAAAACGGTATGGGTACTACTGCCGTTGCTAATCTGATCAAAGCTCTGGATGACTACATTCCTGAGCCGGAGCGTGCTATCGACCAGCCGTTCCTGATGCCGATCGAAGACGTATTCTCTATCTCTGGCCGTGGTACTGTTGTTACCGGTCGTGTAGAGCGCGGTATTGTCAATCCGGGTAACGAAGTTGAGATCGTGGGTATCCGCGAGACCACCAAGACCATCGTTACCGGTGTTGAAATGTTCCGTAAACTGCTCGACGAAGGTCGTGCTGGTGAGAACGTTGGCGCCCTGCTGCGTGGTACTAAGCGTGATGACGTTGAGCGTGGTCAGGTTCTGGCCAAGCCGGGCACCATCAAGCCGCACACTACCTTCGAAGCAGAAGTTTACGTACTGTCCAAAGAAGAAGGTGGTCGTCACACGCCTTTCTTCAAGGGCTACCGTCCCCAGTTCTACTTCCGTACCACCGATGTAACGGGTACTTGTGAACTGCCGGAAGGTGTTGAAATGGTAATGCCGGGTGACAACGTTCAGATGGTTGTTACTCTGATTGCTCCGATCGCTATGGACGACGGTCTGCGCTTCGCAATTCGCGAAGGTGGTCGTACCGTTGGTGCTGGCGTTGTGGCAAAAATCGTTCAGTAATCATTTTACTTGATCGATGAAGGGGGCTCTCGCGAGCCCCCTTTTCTGCGCACCAATAGCAAATGTTTGACATGGGCTTTTGGCGTGCCTATAATGCGCATCCTTTGAATGCGTGGGTAGACGGCTCGCGCCGTCGACATCCATTGGAGTTTAGGGCAAATGCAGAACCAAAAGATTCGCATTCGGTTGAAAGCGTTCGACCATCGCCTGATCGATCAGTCCACAGCGGAGATTGTTGAAACCGCTAAGCGTACTGGTGCTCAGGTTCGTGGACCGATTCCGCTGCCGACCAACCGCGAGCGCTATACCATTCTGATTTCACCGCACGTCAACAAAGATGCGCGTGACCAGTATGAGATTCGCACGCACAAGCGTGTGCTCGACATCGTTGAGCCGACTGAAAAAACTGTTGACGCGCTGATGAAGCTCGATCTCGCTGCTGGCGTAGACGTGCAAATCAAGCTCAACTAATTACACTAGACACTTGCGGCCCAGCGTTCATCACTTTTACCGCATGAACAGCAGCCGCCGCGCCGTGAGGCGCCATACAATGTGCTAGTGGAATGCTCTGGAAAGGGCAGCCATAGCGGGTGATAGCCCCGTACACTATAGGAGACTGAGTATGACTATCGGTTTAGTCGGTAAAAAGGCCGGGATGACCCGTGTCTTTACCGAAGATGGCGCATCCGTGCCCGTAACCGTTATTGAAGTTGATCCTAACCGTGTTACACGCGTTAAGACTGTCGAGTCTGACGGTTACGCAGCGGTTCAGGTCACTACAGGTTCTCGTAAAGCCAAACACCTCACCAAAGCCCAGGCAGGTCAATTTGCCAAGGCGGGCGTTGAGGCTGGTCGTTCGCTGATGGAATTCCGCCTTGCAGAAGGTGAGGAAGCTCCTGAAGTGGGTGGCGAAATCACCGTATCCCTCTTTGAAGCTGGTCAAATGATCGATGTGACCGGCACCTCTAAGGGTAAAGGCTTCCAGGGTGCTGTTAAGCGCTGGAACTTCCGTACCCAAGACAACAGCCACGGTAACTCCCTGTCGCATCGCGCACCGGGTTCTATCGGCATGTGTCAAACACCAGGTCGCGTATTTAAAGGCAAAAAAATGGCCGGTCAGATGGGTAACGCCCGCTGCACCGTACAGAGCCTTGAGATCGTCCGTGTTGACGCCGAGCGTAACCTGCTGCTGATCAAGGGCGCCGTACCGGGAGCACCCGGCAGCGACGTTATCGTTCGCAGCGCCGTGAAAGCTGGCTGAAGGGGATAATTACCAATGAATCTGAATCTTGCTGCAGGCACGGGTACCGTTGAAGTAGCCGACGCCACTTTTGGCAAAGAATTCAACGAAGCGCTAGTTCACCAGGTTGTCACCGCCTATTTGGCTGGTGGCCGTCAAGGTACTCGCGCTCAAAAGAGCCGTTCCGATGTTCGCGGTGGTGGTAAAAAACCGTGGCGTCAGAAAGGTACCGGTCGTGCACGTGCCGGAACCATCCGTTCTCCGCTGTGGCGCAGTGGCGGCGTAACCTTCGCGGCACGTCCGCAAGACTACACCCAGAAGGTTAACCGCAAAATGTACCGCGCGGCGATGCGCTCCATCTTGTCTGAGCTGGTACGTCAAGAGCGTTTAGTCGCGATTGAAGAGTTCAGCGTCGAAGCGCCCAAGACCAAGCAGGTAGCTGCCAAGCTGAAAGAGCTCAACCTTGAGAAAGTGTTGATCATCACCGAAGAACTTGATGAAACGCTCTATCTAGCCGCACGCAACCTTCCCCACGTTGACGTGGTGGATGTCGCGGCAGCTGACCCGGTTAGCCTGGTTGCCTTTGATAAGGTCCTGGTTACCGTCTCCGCCCTGCGTAAATTCGAGGAGAAGCTGGCATGAACCAGGAACGCGTATTCAAGGTTCTGCTTGGACCGCACGTGACCGAAAAGGCCGCGATGGCTGCAGAGCGCAACCAGTACGTTTTCAAGGTGGCGTCTGATGCTACCAAGCCCGAGATCAAGAAAGCCGTTGAAGCACTGTTCGGCAAGAAGGTCGGCAGCGTTCAAGTGCTGAACGTGAAGGGTAAAACCAAACGTACTGCACACGGCGTTGGTCTGCGTAAGGGTTACCGCAAAGCGTATGTGACCCTGGCTGCGGGCGAAACGCTCGAAGACTTCTCTGGCGCCGAATAAGGGCAGGAGTACGGATAATGGCAATCGTCAAGACCAAACCCACATCCGCCGGTCGTCGCCACGTCGTTAAGATCGTTGGTGAGGAACTGTACAAAGGCCGTGCTTATGCACCGCTTTTGGAAAAACAGTCCAAGTCCGGTGGACGTAATAACTACGGTCGCATCACCACCCGTCACGTGGGCGGTGGTCATCGTCAACACTACCGTTTGATCGACTTCAAACGCACCAAAGATGGCATTCCAGCCACCGTTGAGCGTCTGGAACACGATCCGAACCGTAGTGCGCATATTGCTTTACTGAAATATGCAGATGGTGAGCGTCGTTACATCATTGCACCGAAAGGTGTCAGCGCGGGTGACGTGCTGGAATCTGGTGTAAACGCGCCCATCAAGAAAGGCAATGCTTTGCCGCTGCGCAACATCCCGCTCGGTTCTACCGTTCACGGTATCGAACTGAAGCCGGGTAAAGGCGCGCAGATTGCTCGCAGTGCCGGTACTAGCGCCCAGCTGGTTGCGCGTGAAGGTAACTACGCCACTTTACGTCTTCGCTCTGGCGAAATGCGTAAGATCCTGGCTGAGTGCCGCGCAACCTTGGGTGAAGTGAGCAACTCCGAGCACAGCCTGCGTCAACTTGGCAAGGCCGGTGCGAAGCGCTGGAGAGGCGTGCGCCCGACTGTTCGTGGTGTCGCGATGAACCCGGTGGATCACCCGCACGGTGGTGGTGAAGGCCGCACCAGCGGTGGTCGTCACCCGGTATCCCCGTGGGGCGTACCGACTAAGGGTCACAAGACGCGTAAGAACAAGCGCACCGACAAGCTGATTATCCGTCGTCGTAACAAGACGCGTTAATCGAAATTGCCAAGAACTTAAGAGGTAACGGCTGTGCCACGTTCACTAAAGAAAGGTCCCTTCATTGACCTTCATCTTTTGAAGAAGGTAGAGGCTGCAGTGGAGAAGAACGATCGCAAACCAATCAAGACTTGGTCGCGTCGTTCGATGATCCTACCCAACATGGTAGGTCTGACTATTGCGGTCCATAACGGACGCCAGCATGTCCCGGTGCACGTCTCCGAGGAAATGGTGGGTCATAAACTTGGCGAATTCGCTGCTACCCGCACATATCGTGGGCACGCGGCGGACAAGAAAGCCAAACGGTAAGCCAGAGAGGATTAAGAGATGGAAGTCACAGCTAAGCTGAGTGGCGCTGCTTTATCCGCACAGAAGGCCCGTTTGGTGGCTGACCAGGTGCGCGGTAAACCGGTCGCCGAAGCTATTGACCTGCTGACCTTCTCACCGAAGAAGGCTGCCAAGCTGGTTAAGAAAGTGCTTCAGTCCGCCATCGCGAATGCGGAAGAAAACAACGGCATGGACATCGACGAGCTGCGTGTCTCGACCATCTGCGTCGATGAGGGCATGACGCTCAAGCGTATCAAGCCGCGCGCCAAAGGCCGTGCGGATCGTATCTTGAAGCGCACCTGCCACATCACCGTCAAGGTAGCCGAGAAGTAGGAGTCGACCAGATGGGTCAGAAAGTCAATCCAACAGGCATTCGACTGGGCATCGTCAAAGACCATGCTTCTGTCTGGTATGCCGAGCGCGGCGCCTATGCCGATAAGCTCAATAACGATCTCGAAGTGCGCAGCTTCCTGGAAGAGCGTCTTAAAAACGCCTCCGTAAGCCGCATTCACATCGAGCGTCCGGCTAACAATGCTCGCATCACCATTCACACTGCCCGTCCGGGTATCGTGATTGGTAAAAAGGGTGAAGATGTCGACCGTCTGCGTCGCGATCTCACCGAGATGATGGGTGTCCCGGTTCATGTGAACATTGAAGAAGTTCGCAAGCCGGAGCTGGATGCCAAGCTAGTCGCTGCTAACGTAGCGGGTCAGCTTGAGCGTCGCGTAATGTTCCGTCGTGCCATGAAGCGCGCGGTACAGAACGCAATGCGTCTTGGCGCTGGCGGTATCAAGATTCAGCTGTCAGGTCGTCTTGGTGGTGCTGAAATCGCACGTACCGAATGGTACCGCGAAGGTCGTGTTCCGTTGCACACTCTGCGTGCGGACATTGACTACGCCACTTACGAAGCTCACACCACCTATGGCGTCATCGGCGTTAAAGTGTGGATCTTCAAGGGCGAAATCCTCGGCGGTATCGAGGAAGTACGTGCCAAGGCTAAGCAACAACAGCCTGCCGGCAACGCGCCCAAGAAGAAAGGTTCCAGGTAAGGGGAGAGCGAGTCGATGTTACAGCCCAAGCGTATGAAATTCCGCAAGATGATGAAAGGCCGCAACCGTGGCCTGGCGCATCGCGGAAGCAAGATCAGCTTCGGGGAATACGGTCTGAAAGCTACTGGTCGCGGCCGCATCACTGCGCGTCAGATCGAAGCCGGCCGTCGTGCGATCACACGTCACGTTAAGCGTGGCGGTAAAATCTGGATCCGCGTTTTCCCTGACAAGCCGATTTCCAAGAAGCCGCTCGAAGTTCGTATGGGTAAAGGTAAAGGTTCTGTTGAGTACTGGGTAGCCCAGATCCAACCGGGTCGGGTCCTGTACGAAATTGAAGGTGTATCCGAAGAGCTGGCCCGTGAAGCTTTTGAGCTGGCCGCACAGAAGATGCCCTTGTCCACCACCTTTGCGAAACGGACGGTGATGTGATGAAAGCACAGGAAATTCGTGAAAAGTCCGCAGGAGAGCTCAAAGAGCAGCTCCTCGAGCTACTCCGCGAGCAGTTTAACCTGCGCATGCAGAAGGCCACTGGCCAACTGAGCCAGACTCATCTGCTCAAGCAGGTCCGTCGGGATATCGCCCGCGTTAAGACTATGCTCAACGAGAAGGCAGGTGATTGAGATGGCCGAAGAGAAAAAAACCCGTACGCTCACCGGCAAGGTGGTGAGCGACAAGATGGATAAATCCATCGTCGTTATGATCGAGCGTCGTGAGCGTCACCCGATCTACGGAAAATACGTTAAGCGCTCCACCAAGCTGCACGCCCATGATGAGGCGAACCAAGCTAAGGCAGGCGATACGGTTTCCATTCAGGAGTGCCGTCCGCTTTCCAAGAAGAAAGCTTGGACGCTGGTCGAGGTGGTCGAGCAAGCCAAGGGTTAATTCCCTTAGCTTGTCCAACCAGTGCAGTCAGATTAGGTTTGGAGAAAACCGATGATTCAGACTCAGACAATGCTGGATGTCGCCGACAACAGCGGAGCGCGCCGGGTGCAATGCATCAAGGTGCTAGGCGGTTCACACCGTCGCTACGCTCGTGTTGGTGACGTCATTAAGGTAACGGTGAAGGAAGCTATTCCGCGTGGCAAGGTCAAAAAAGGCCAAGTGCTAAAAGCGGTAGTAGTTCGCACCCGTAGTGGCGTCCGTCGTAGTGACGGTTCGCTGATCCGTTTCGATGGAAATGCGGCAGTTTTGTTGAATAACACCAACGAACAGCCGATCGGCACGCGCATCTTCGGGCCGGTTACTCGTGAGCTTCGTAATGAGAAGTTCATGAAGATCATTTCCCTAGCGCCTGAAGTGCTGTAAGGAGCGAGGCGGATATGCAAAAGATCAAACGTGACGATGAAGTCATCGTCATCGCCGGGAAGGATAAAGGCAAACGTGGCACTGTTAAGCGGGTACTAGAAAGCCGCTTCGTGGTGTCCGGTGTGAACATGATTAAACGTCACACCAAGCCGAATCCCATGGCGGGAAATCAGGGCGGTATCGTCGAGCGTGAGGCTCCGATTCACGCGTCCAACGTAGCCATCTTCAATTCGGAGACCGGTAAGGCGGATCGCGTCGGCTTCCAAGTTAAGGAAGACGGTACCAAGGTACGTATCTACAAGTCGACGCAGACGCAGATCGACGCCTAACGCGAGTCGGGTAGCAAAATGGCGAACTTGAAAGAACGTTATCAAAACGAGGTGGTAGCTCAACTCAAAGAGCAGTTCAGCTACGCCAACGTTATGCAGGTACCCCGGGTCACTAAAGTGACTCTGAACATGGGTATCGGCGAAGCGGTTAGTGATAAAAAGCTGATCGACAATGCCGTCGGCGACCTGGAGAAACTCTCCGGTCAAAAGCCGCTGGTGACCAAAGCACGTAAGTCCATCGCGGGCTTCAAGGTGCGTGAAGGTTGGCCTATCGGTGTCAAAGTTACACTGCGCGCTGAGCGTATGTGGGACTTCCTGGACCGTCTGGTAAACATCGCGATTCCTCGTGTGCGTGACTTCCGTGGTCTAAACCCGAAGTCTTTTGATGGTCGCGGCAATTACTCCATGGGTGTGCGTGAGCAGATCATCTTCCCGGAGATCGAGTATGATAAAATCGATCGTATCCGTGGGTTGGACGTCACTATCACTACTACTGCCAACACCGACGAGGAAGGCCGTGCGCTGCTTGCAGCACTGAACTTCCCGTTCAAGAAATAAGGGTTGGATCATGGCTAAGAAAAGTATGATAGAGCGTGAGCTCAAGCGTACGCAGCTGGTCGAGAAGTATGCGGCCAAGCGTGCTGAGCTCAAGGCAATCATCTCAAACGTGAATACGTCTGAGGAAGAGCGCTTCGAGGCGACGCTGAAGCTGCAGCAACTGCCGCGCGACTCAAGCCCGGTACGTCAGCGTAACCGCTGCCGCATTACGGGTCGTCCGCACGGTTTTTACAACAAGTTCGGCCTTGGCCGTAACAAGCTGCGTGAAGCCGCCATGCGTGGCGACGTTCCTGGTCTGAAAAAGTCCAGTTGGTAACGCCACGTAGATTCATCAGGAGCGCACATTAAATGAGCATGCAAGACACTCTGGCGGATATGTTTACTCGTATCCGCAATGCGCAGATGGCCACCAAGGAGACGGCTACCATGCCGTCTTCCAAGTTGAAAGTGGAAGTGGCCCGCGTGCTAAAGGAAGAAGGCTACATTACCGACTTTACGGTGGCTGAAGGCGTTAAACCTACGCTTACCGTGACTCTCAAGTACTTTGAGGGCAAGGCGGTTATTGAGCACATTCAGCGGGTTTCCAAGCCGTCTTTGCGTCAATACAAAGGCAAGGACAACCTGCCTAAGGTTGCCGATGGTCTGGGTATCGCGATTGTCACCACTTCCAATGGTGTCATGACCGACCGTGCCGCACGCCAAGCTGGCGTCGGTGGCGAAGTCATCTGCACCGTATTCTAGGAGGCTGGAATGTCCCGCATAGCGAAATATCCGGTTAAAGTGCCTGCTGGCGTCGATGTTAAAATCGATGCTGGCCAGCTGACTGCTAAAGGCGGCCAGGGCACGCTGTCTATGCCCATTCACCAGGACGTGGTGATTGGTCAAGAAGACGGCCAGCTGACCTTCGTCCCGAGCGAATCAGCCAAGAGCTGGGCAATGGCCGGTACTACCCGCGCCTTGGTTCAGAACCTGGTACAGGGCGTATCCGAGGGTTTCACAAAGACTCTCGAAATTGTTGGCGTCGGTTATCGTGCCCAAGCTAAGGGCCAGACGCTCAATCTTTCACTGGGCTTCTCGCACCCGGTCGATTACATTCTGCCTGAAGGTGTTGTCGCGGAAACGCCGAAAAACACCGTTATCGTGCTGAAAAGCGCGGACAAGCAGAAGCTCGGTCAGTGCGCCGCGGAAATCCGCGCTTTCCGTCCGCCTGAGCCGTATAAAGGCAAGGGTGTTCGGTACGCCGACGAGCAGGTGCGTCGCAAAGAAGCCAAGAAGAAGTAAGGCAGGGTTATGAACGCGAAGAAAGAATCTCGTCTCCGTCGTGCCCGCCGCGCTCGCGCCAAGATCCGCGAGCTGGGCGTGTATCGCCTGTGCGTCAACCGTACCCCGCGTCACATCTATGCGCAGATTATCTCGCCGGATGGTGGCAAAGTGTTGGCCAGCGCTTCAACGCTGGACAAAGCACTGCGCGAGGGTGCGACCGGCAACTCAGAAGCGGCCTCTAAGGTCGGTGCTCTGATTGCCGAACGCGCTAAAGAAGCAGGCATCACCCAGGTGGCCTTCGACCGTGCTGGCTTTAAGTATCACGGTCGCGTCAAGGCTCTGGCCGACGCCGCTCGTGAAGGCGGCCTGGAATTCTAAAGGGTTTTACGATGGCGAAGAACGAACAGCAAAACGGTGATCTGCAAGAGAAGTTAGTGCAGGTCAACCGCGTCGCCAAGGTGGTCAAGGGTGGTCGTATTTTCGGCTTCACCGCACTGACCGTCGTAGGTGATGGTAAAGGTCGTGTTGGTTTCGGTCGTGGCAAGGCGCGTGAAGTGCCGGTTGCGATCCAGAAAGCAATGGATCAGGCTCGTCGCAACATGGTCAAGGTTAACCTTGCAGGCAGCACGCTGCAGTATCCTGTGAAAGCCCGTCACGGCGCTTCCAAGGTTTACATGCAGCCGGCTTCCGAAGGTACCGGTATCATCGCCGGTGGTGCTATGCGCTCTGTACTAGAGCTTGCTGGTGTCCACGATGTACTGGCCAAGTGCTACGGTTCCACCAACCCGGTTAACGTGGTTCGAGCGACTGTTAAAGGTCTCTCTTCCATGCAAGCACCGGAAGACATCGCCGCCAAGCGCGGTCTGTCTGTCGAAGCGATCACGGGGTAAGGCACCATGGCAGCAACGATCAAGGTTACCCAGATCCGCAGCACCATCGGCGTTTTGCCCAAGCACAAGTCTACTATGAAGGGCTTGGGTCTGCGTCGCATCGGTCATACGGTTGAACTGGAAGACACCCCTGCCGTACGCGGCATGATCCACAAGGTTAACTACCTTGTGCGCGTTGAGGGAGAGTAATCCATGAAACTCAATACCCTGAGTCCGGCACCGGGCTCCAAACACGCTGAAAAGCGCGTTGGTCGTGGTATCGGTTCCGGTCTTGGTAAGACCGGCGGCCGTGGCCACAAAGGTCAGAAATCACGCAGTGGCGGTAGCGTCAAGCCTGGTTTCGAAGGCGGTCAGATGCCGTTACAGCGTCGTCTACCGAAGTTCGGCTTCACATCAGCTAAATCGCTGGTGTCTGAAGAAGTACGCCTGGCCGAGCTTGCCAAAGTTTCCGGTGACGAAGTCACCATGGAAACACTGAAGCAAGCCAACGTGCTGAAGGATGCGACGCTACACGCGAAGATCATCCTTTCTGGCGAACTGAAAAAAGCAGTTACCGTTCGTGGTATCAAGGTCACCAAAGGTGCCCGTGAAGCGATCGAAGCTGCTGGCGGCAAGGTAGAGGACTAAATGGCCAAGTCAGGAAATATGCCGGCGATGGGCAACGGTCTGAGTGAACTGTGGGCGCGCTTGCGCTTCGTGCTCCTCGCCATCGTGGTGTACCGAATCGGTGCCCATATTCCCGTTCCCGGTATCAATCCTGACCAGCTTGCTGCCTTGTTTAGGGAGCAACAGGGCACCATCCTGGGCATGTTTAACATGTTCTCGGGTGGCGCCCTGGAGCGCATGAGCGTCCTCGCTTTGGGTATCATGCCCTATATTTCAGCGTCGATTATCATGCAGCTGATGACTGCGGTCTCACCCCATCTTGAGCAGCTCAAGAAGGAAGGTGAGTCCGGCCGCCGCAAGATTAGTCAGTACACCCGCTACGGCACGGTGATACTGGCTCTTGTCCAGGCTACCGGTATGTCGGTCGGCCTGGCTAGCCAAGGCATCGCTTACAGCGCTGACTTTAGCTTCTATTTCACCGCCGTGATTACGTTTGTGTCAGGCGCGGTGTTTATGATGTGGCTAGGTGAGCAGATTACCGAAAAGGGGATCGGCAACGGTATTTCGCTGCTGATCTTCGCCGGTATCGTCGCTGGGCTGCCCAGTGCCGTGGGGCAAGCGTTCGAGCTCGCTCGTAACGAAGGGGCCTGGAATGTTCTCCCGCTGTTAGCGCTGTCAGTGCTAGGTATTGCCACGGTTGCGTTTGTGGTGTTCATTGAGCGCGGCCAACGCCGTTTGAAAGTGAACTACCCGCGCCGCCAGGTGGGCAACAAGATGTATGCAGGTCAAAGCAGCTACCTGCCTTTGAAAGTGAACATGGCAGGTGTTATTCCTGCGATCTTCGCATCCAGTATTCTGCTCTTCCCGGCCTCTATTGGTCAGTGGGTCGGTGCTGGTGAAGGTATGGAGTGGTTGCAGCGTGCATCACAAGCTTTAGCCCCCGGGCAACCGCTTTACATCTTGCTTTTCGCGGCGGCAGTGGTATTCTTCTGCTTCTTTTACACAGCGCTGGTCTTCAATCCCAAGGATGTAGCTGACAATCTGAAAAAGTCAGGTGCGTTCCTGCCGGGCATTCGTCCCGGCGAGCAGACCGCTCGCTATATCGATAAGGTTATGACTCGTCTGACTTTATTCGGTGCCCTGTATATCACTGCGGTTTCCCTGATGCCCCAGTTCCTGATTGTTGCGTGGAATGTGCCATTCTTTTTTGGCGGTACCTCGCTTCTGATCGTGGTAGTGGTCATCATGGACTTCATGGCCCAGGTGCAGTCACACCTCATGTCGCATCAGTATGACTCGGTGATGAAGAAGTCCAACCTGAAAGGCTACGGTAGCGGCGGCATCATGCGCTGAGGCGCCGCCTTACGATTGGCGCGCCGCGAGCCGTTTTTGGAGAAAGAACGATGAAAGTTCGAGCTTCCGTAAAGAAAATGTGCCGTAACTGCAAGATCATTCGTCGCAATGGCGCTGTCCGCGTCATTTGCATCGAACCGCGGCACAAGCAGCGTCAGGGTTAATTCCTACGTTGCTTTAAGTGGGTGTTCGGCATACCCCTTGCCTTAGGGCAATTAAAGGGGTATGCTGTTGCGCCTTTTGTAGATGAATAAACGAGCAAGCCGCTCAAATTTCGGAGTAAGCTGATGGCCCGTATTGCAGGCGTCAATATCCCGGACAACAAGCATGCGGCGATCTCGCTGACCTATATCTTCGGGATTGGCCGTACTCGCGCACAGCATATCTGTGCTGCTGCCGGTATCGCGCTGACTACCAAGATCCAGGACCTATCTGGCGAAGAGCTGGATACCCTGCGTTCTGAAGTTGGTAAGTACACCGTAGAAGGCGACCTTCGTCGTGATGTTACGCTGAACATTAAGCGTCTCATGGACTTAGGTTGCTACCGTGGTCTGCGTCATCGTCGTAGTCTTCCGCTGCGTGGTCAGCGGACTAAGACTAACGCGCGCACCCGTAAGGGCCCGCGTAAGCCGATCCGCAAATAACACGCAGGCTCTTTCATAGAGAGCCTATGTAAAGACAGGAATAGACATCAACATGGCTAACCCGCGTAGTAACCGTAAAAAGGTTAAAAAGCAGGTAGTGGACGCCGTTGCGCATATCCATGCCTCTTTTAACAACACGATCGTGACGATCACAGACCGCCAGGGCAATGCGCTTTCTTGGGCAACTGCCGGTGGTTCGGGTTTTCGTGGTTCTCGCAAGAGCACCCCGTTCGCTGCTCAAGTAGCAAGTGAACGTGCAGCAACTGCTGCAGCCGAGTATGGTGTGAAAAACGTAGACGTACTGGTTAAAGGCCCAGGTCCCGGTCGTGAATCCGCCGTGCGCGCATTGAATGCCGCAGGCTTCCGCGTGCAAAGCATCGTAGACGCGACGCCCATTCCCCATAATGGCTGCCGTCCGCCTAAGAAACGCCGCGTTTAAGGAGACAGATTCATGGCTCGTTATATTGGACCGAAGTGCAAACTGTCTCGTCGTGAAGGCACCGATCTCTTTTTGAAGAGTGGCGTGACTCCCTTCGAGAAAAAGTGTAAATCCGAGCAAATCCCGGGTGTACACGGCCAGCGTCGTCAGCGTCTTTCAGACTACGGCTTGCAGCTTCGCGAGAAGCAAAAAGTACGTCGCATGTATGGCGTACTCGAAAAACAGTTCCGTAACTACTACAAAGAAGCTGCTCGCCTGAAAGGCGCGACCGGTGAAGTATTGTTGCAGTTGCTCGAATCCCGACTGGATAACGTCGTCTACCGTATGGGTTTCGGCTCGACTCGCTCTGAAGCGCGTCAGCTCGTTAGCCATAAGGCAGTTTCCGTGAACGGCCGTACCGTTAACGTAGCTTCCTACCAAGTGAAGCCGGGTGACGTTGTTGCCATTCGCGAAAAGGCGAAGAACCAAGCCCGTATTCAAAGCGCGTTGTCCATTGCGGCCAACCGTGGCGATATCGTTTGGATCGAAATCGACGCCAAGAAGATGGAAGGCACTTTCAAGGCTCTGCCTGAACGCGGTGACCTGACTGCCGACATCAACGAAAACCTGATCGTCGAGCTGTACTCCAAGTAAGCGGCGTTAATTAATCTCTGCTTCTTGAAGCCTGGGCGGGGTAGCAAAGCTAACCGCCCAGATGCTCTTGAGTACTTGTTCTTAAGAACACAGTATCCGTTTGGCAGCCTGAAAGGTGTTCATATGCAGCGTTCAGTGACAGAGTTTCTTCGTCCTCGCGACATCAAGGTAGAAGAAATCAGCGCACATCATGCCAAGATCGTTCTCGAACCGTTCGAGCGTGGTTTTGGTCACACCCTGGGGAATGCACTGCGTCGCATTCTGCTTTCGTCTATGCCCGGCGCTGCCGTGGTAGAGGCTGAAATTGCGGGTGTAGAGCACGAGTACAGTGCGCTCGAAGGGGTGCAGGAAGATGTCATCGAAATCCTCCTGAACTTGAAAGATGTTGCGATCAAGATGCACAGCCGCGATGAGGCGGTGCTCTCGCTGAACAAGCAGGGCCCAGCCGTCGTCACTGCTGGCGACATTGCGCTTGATCATAGCGTCGAAATCGTCAACCCGGACCACGTCATTGCACACGTCAATGAAGGTGCCGAGCTGAAAATTCAGCTTAAGGTAGCGCTGGGTCGTGGCTACGAACCGGCTGACGCCCGTGGCTCTGATGAAGAGACCCGTGCTATTGGCCGCCTGCAGCTGGATGCCACCTTCAGCCCTGTCCGCCGCGTTTCCTATTCGGTTGAAGCCGCTCGTGTTGAGCAGCGCACCGATCTCGATAAGCTGATTATCGATCTGGAAACCGACGGTACTTTGGATCCGGAAGAGGCTATCCGTCGCAGTGCGACCATTCTGCAAGAGCAGCTGGCCGCCTTCGTCGACCTGGAAGCTGATAAAGAGCAGGAAGTCGAAGAGGAAGAGGATCATGTTGATCCAATCCTATTGCGCCCCGTAGACGATCTTGAGTTGACCGTTCGCAGCGCGAACTGCCTAAAAGCCGAGAATATTTACTATATCGGTGATCTTATCCAGCGCACTGAAGTTGAGCTGTTGAAGACACCGAACCTCGGTAAAAAATCCTTGAATGAAATCAAGGACGTTTTGGCGGCGCGCGGCTTGTCCCTCGGCATGCGGTTGGAAAATTGGCCGCCCGCTAGCCTGAAGGACGACAAGGCCTCCGCGTGAGTGTCGACTCGAGTCCCAGTTTGGTAAGGAATTACAACCATGCGTCATCGTAAGAGTGGTCGTCATCTGAATCGCACCAGCTCGCATCGTCAGGCCATGTTCAAGAACATGTCTGTCTCGCTGGTCGAACATGAAGTCATCAAGACAACCCTGCCTAAGGCCAAGGAACTGCGTCGCGTTATCGAGCCGCTGATCACCTTAGCCAAGCAGGATAGCGTTGCGAACCGTCGTTTGGCGTTCTCTCGCACACGTTCCAAAGAAGCCGTTGGCAAGCTGTTTAACGAGCTGGGTCCGCGTTACGCCGAGCGTCCGGGTGGTTACATCCGTATTCTCAAGTGCGGTTTCCGCACCGGCGACAACGCGCCTATGGCTTATGTTGAGCTAGTAGACCGTCCGGTTGCTGAAGAAGCCGCTGCTGAAGAGTAAATCTTTAGCCGCAGTCTCTTTAAAGCAGAATGAAAACCGACCCAGCTGGGTCGGTTTTTTTGTGTCTGGCGTCTTGCGCTAGCTCGTGTATTTATCTGTTGCGTATATACTCTGCACAAAGCGTTAAATTACCCGTCGAGCGTGCTAGTCTAGAGAGTGTTTTGAACCAGCAGACATAATCGAATTGATATCTCCAACGTGTTTGATCAGCGCGTAAACAATGCGCGGGTCAAGATGCGTGCGAACACGCTGAGAGAATGTGGGTTTGAGAGTGTGGGTTTTATTTCCAGCGCAGATGACATCAGCAAGGGGCGGACATGGCGGCGAGGGGAGTTAAATATAATAAAGGGGCAATGGCATGGTTTGCGATATTCCTGCTATTTCTAACGGCTATCATGGCATCTGCCGCCCAGGCGAATCCGCGTTATGCCGGTATCGTAGTCGATCTTGAAAATGGCGAAGTGCTGTACTCGGAAAACGCCGATGCACCACGTTACCCCGCGTCGCTAACCAAGATGATGACGCTATATCTAACCTTTGAAGCATTGGAAAACGGCGATCTAGGCCTTAATCAGGCACTACCCGTGTCCGCTCAGGCCGCCGCCATGCCCGCCACAAAACTGTGGCTTTCGGCGGGCAGTACCATCCCTGTGGATACCGCTATTCGTGCCCTGGCGGTACGTTCTGCCAATGACGTCGCCGTTGTACTCAGTGAATCGCTAGGCGGTAGTGAACAACAGTTCGCCCGCATGATGACCGAGAAGGCGCGCGATCTCGGCATGACGGCGACCACCTTTCGTAACGCCTCCGGCTTGCCTGATGATCAGCAGATGACCACGGCCCGCGACATGCTCACTCTCTCGGTGCGCGTCATTCAAGATTTCCCTCAGTATTATCATTATTTTGGTCTACAAGAATTCACCTATCGTGGCACGCGCCACACCAGTCATAACCGCTTGGTGGGCAGCTACCCCGGTGCCGATGGGCTAAAAACGGGCTTTATTCGCGCCTCTGGATTTAACGTGGCAACCACCGCCGTACATGACGGTCGGCGTATGGTCGCGGTAGTGATGGGCGGTTTTAGCGCCTCCTCTCGCGATACGCATATGGCCAATCTGTTGGATAGAAGCTTTATGCGCGCGGAGTTGCGTGATCATCGCAGCTGGCTTGCGGATACCAGTTTTTCACAGGATTACATGAGTTTCCCGTCAGCTACTCCGCCGATCGCGCCTTCGCGTCCCGCACCGGTTTCCCAACCTAGCCAAATGCTCGCCCGTGTGGACACCACCACCATTTCACCTAGCCCAAGCGCGATGGTTGATGAGCGTCTGGCCAAGATGACCGTTGAAGGGCCGAGCGAAGCCTCAGCGGCATCGAATTCCGACCCTTTACAGGACTTTATTCAGCGCGAACGTATCATTGAAGCACCGCCAAGCGGGCACTGGGGTATTCAGGTAGGTGCGTTTAGTCAAGAAGCTCAGGCGCAGCAGCTGGCCCAGCAGGCAGCTCAGCGCTTAACCCAGAATTTATCCGGGCGTATTGCGGTGGATACCCTTGAAGGCCAAACGCCGGTTTACCGTGCCCGTTTGGTCGCCTTGGATGAGCACCATGCCCGTGAAGCCTGCCGAGAGCTTCTGCTGCAGGGCATGGAGTGCATGGTGGTTAACGCCAGCCTTTAAAACTGTGATGCACTTTAAAGCTGTGATGTACAAAGCAGAGCAAAGCCCCCGCTAACGCTTGGTTGATTAGCGGGGGCTTTTGTTTTTAAGCCGTACCAACAACCTGGGGGCGCGCGTGACAGCGTCATTAAAAGGCATTCTTTTCATGTGCGCAGGGGTGCTTTTTTTGTGCCTCGGTGATGCCATTGCCAAGTGGTTGGGGGAAGTGCACTCCCCGCTGCAGATCATCTTCTTTCGTGCCCTCGTATCGCTGCCGCTGATTGTATTATTGGCCTACACGTCGGGCGGGCTGAAAAAACTGCGCACCAAGCGTCCTGTCGTGCATTTAGTACGTGGATTGATCTACACGGCGTTGATGGTGAGTTTTGTGATGGGCCTAACGCTATTACCTCTGGCAGAAGCTACCGCGATTGCCTTTGTCGCCCCGTTATTTGTCACTCTGCTATCAGTCCCCATGCTCGGTGAGCGGATTGACCGGCCTGTCGTCATCTTTTCGCTTATTGGGTTTGTGGGCGTACTGGTAGTCGTCAGGCCGGGCGGCGATGCGTTTCATCTAGGGGCGCTGATCATGCTGGCCGCGGCGCTGTTCTATGCGTTGATGATGATCACCGCACGGCGCTATGGAAGCCAGGAGCATCTATGGGCCATGGTATTTTATATGATGCTCGTGCCGTGTGTGATCACCGGACTGTGTTTGCCCTGGGTATGGCAAACGCCTGAACCGCACCACTGGCTGGGGTTTTTGGCTTCGGGCGTATTAGGCGTGAGCGCGACGGCGTTTTTAACATTAGCGTTTCGCTATACGGCGGCGGCCATTGCCGCGCCGTTTGATTACACCGCCATGCTATGGGCCGTGGCGCTTGGCTGGTGGTTTTGGGACGAAACGCCAGATAGCTGGGTATGGGTAGGCAGCGTGCTGATTATCAGCAGCGGCCTGGCAATTGCCTACCATGATCGCCGAACAACCTTGAAACGCCGCCCCTCTGCATGAAGGTGATAAAGCGGACTGCTTCAGGCAAACGCATATACATCCATCGCCAGCACTCCATGCTCGACACTATGGTGCAGCTGCTTGGCATCGCCTCCTGCGCCCATTGCCACCAGCAACGGTTGAAAATGCTCGGGGGTTGGATGGTTTCTGCGAGCTTCGGGAGCGTCCTGCCAGTCAAGTAATGCGTCGCGGTCATTACTAGCCAGTTTGCTATCGACCCAATCTGCGAACTCGCCCACCCAGTCTGGCATAGCGCTGCCCATGGGCATTGTCTCGTACAGATTGTGGGTCAAGCTGCCCGAGCCAATAACTAAAATACCCTCGTCGCGCAGCGTGGCAAGCTTACTACCTAGCTCGGCAAGCTCCTGATTGGACCAGCGTATGGGCAGTGAGACAGACACCACCGGGATATCTGCTTTGGGAAACATAAGCGAAAGCGGTACCCAGGCACCGTGATCGAGCCCACGCTCGACACTCTGGGCACCGAGCAGTGCCGCCAAGCGCTCGGCCAGTTCAGGCTCACCCGGCGCAGGGTACTGGCACTCGAACAGCGCCTGCGGAAAACCACCAAAGTCGTGAATGGTTTCCGGCCAAGCCGTGTTGCTTACCTTGAGCGCAAGGCTCTCCCAATGAGCAGACACTACAACGACTGCCTTGGGTGCCAGCGTTTTGCCCAGCTCGCGCAGAAACTGATGTGCTGGGGTCGGGGTGAGCGCCAGCATCGGGGAGCCGTGGGATATAAACAGGCTAGGTAACATGATGACATCTCCTAACGGTAGCCCCGACGCTCGGGCTGAGCGCCAAGGCAAAGAATAGGGCTTTCAAAAATGGAGCTTTCACAACTAGCGGAAAAAACGACCCAGGCTGAAGCTTCCGCTACCTAATCCTGCTTGAACCAGTAGCGCAACGGTCCAGAACAGCGGGAATTCCCAGCCGCCGCCTTCATTAGAGAACATCCAGCCGTTGCCCAGGTGGATCGACGTGGCGCCCAGCAGGAGCGGTATCATGGCAAGACTAACCCAGCGGGTGTAAATGCCCAGTATGAGCGCTAAGCCGCCGCCCAGCTCTCCCAGAATGGTCAGGTAAGCCAGAAAGCCGGGTAAGCCTAACGATTCGAAGTAACCCACCGTCCCCGGCAGTGTAAAAACGAAGACCTTAAGCAGGCCGTGGGCCAGTGCCATTACGCCAAGCGAAACGCGAAGTAGTGCGATGGCGTGGGGTTGAATATTCGCAGGCGCAGTCATCGCGGAAGAGGGTGCATTCATGAGGATATCTCCATTGGGGAACGATGTTTCAATGAAGACACTTTACGTGGCTATGACTGAGAGATAATCGACGTTTAACGAACATCACTGTTGCGTAATAGGCGACAATCCCATGTCACGCTCCCAGTAGGGTGGGTCGCCCCAGGCAGCCGCCAAATGGTCGATGAAGCGCTCTACTTTGGCAGGTAGAAAGCGCCGGGCTGGGTAAAGCGCATGAATATCCAATATTTTTGGCGCTAGTTCGGTTAAAACCGGGATTAAACGCCCTTCAATAATGCTTTCAGTCACCAAAAAGCTCGGCTGATGAGCGATACCCAGCCCCGCTTCGGCAACGTGGGTTAATACATCACCGTTATTGCTTTCAAGCGGACCGTGAGTGGACAGCGTGGTATTGCCAAAACGCCAGTCGCCAGGGGCCGGGCCATTACGATAATGCAGGCACTGGTGTTGCTTTAAAGCTTCTATATCGGCAGGGACGCCATGTTTAGCAAGGTAGCCAGGCGAGGCGCAAAACAGCATTCGGCAGCGTGTCAGGCGGCGCGCCACCAGGCTTGAGTCCGGCAGGCTGCCGATGCGGATTGCAACGTCGTAGCCCTCTTCGAGAAGATCCACGCGGCGGTCGTTCAAGTCCAGGCGTACCTCCAGGCCAGGATGCTGGGCCATAAAGCTTGCGACCAGAGGAGAAAGGTGGCCTACGCCAAAGCTCATGGGCCCATTGATGCGTAATCGGCCGCGCATCTCAGAAACGCCGCTGCCGACATCGGCGGCGGCTTCATCAAGCGCTTGCACAATTGTCTGTGCATGAGCCAGATAGCGCTCGCCCTCCGCCGTTAAATGCAGGCGCCGCGTGGTGCGCTGAATGAGCCGTACTCCCAGCGTTTCCTCAAGCGCCATGACCAAGCGCGAAACCCGCGTACGGGAAAGATTTAATGCCTCGGCGGCGCGCGTGTAGCTGCCCAGTTCGGCAACTCGCATAAAGGCGACTATCGGCTCAAGCTGATGCATAAAATCGCGTCACTTAAAGGCTGGGCCGGGTAAAAAGGCGAGCAGCCTGATAAGGGGCGGGCTGGCCACAAATAGCTGAAATAACCGCCAGCCCATTTGTACCGGCACGGAAGACCTGCTCGCTATGGTCGGCCTTTAACCCACCGATGGCAACGCTGGGAAGAGGCGAAGCAGCCGCCAGCTGTGCAAGGCCTTCGAACCCGATAGGTAACGCATGGTCACGTTTGCTCTGCGTGGCAAATACCGGGCCCAGCCCCACATAGTCTAAAAGCTCTACCGGGGCCGCTTGAAGCTGCGCAAGCGTGTTAATGGAAAGCCCGATAATAGCGTCTGGCCCCATTGCGGTGCGCGCCTGTTGAGCGGCGGTGTCGCTTTGCCCGACGTGTAGCCCATCCGCACCGCTTTCCAGCGCGACCACCAAGCGGTCATTAATCACCAGCGGCACACCGCTACCGGCCAGGGCGGCCTTGAGGCGTTTAGCCTGCTTAATCATAGCGACATCGCTTGCCTGCTTATCACGCAGCTGAACAAAGCTTACGCCACCCTCGACGGCCTCAACGACCGTGCGCTCAAGGCCATAGGGTTGGCATAAGCGGGCATCCGTCACCAGATAGAGCGAAAGATCAAAGTGCATTTAACCTTTCTCCAGGCCGGTGAACGTATCAAGATCGCTTGGCGTCAGTTGATAAAGCGCATCCAGAAGCGCCACTTGGAAGCTGCCGGGGCCGGTTGCCAGCGCTCCTGCGCGCTCGCCTGCCACGCCAAAGCTTGCCAGTGCCGCCACGGTCGCCACTAACGGTGTTTCAGGCCGGGCGGCGATAAATGCCGCTACGGTGGCGCTCAATGCACAGCCAAGAGTAGTTACACGTGGCATTAACGAATGCCCGCCGGTTAGCCGCCAGTGCTGGGTGCCATCGGTCACGAAGTCATGCTCGCCGGTCATGGCGACAATACAGCCTTGCCGGTTAGCCAGGGTAATAGCGGCGTCACGCGCCTCGTCGATTGACGCCGTGGCATCGACGCCTCGGCCCTGGTGGGTGAGGCCCGTCAGCGCGATAATTTCTGAAGCGTTGCCCCGAATCACGCTGGGTGCCAACGCCAGCAACTGCTGGGAAAGAGTTTGCCGGTAGCATGTGGCACCCACAGCAACCGGATCAAATACCCACGGAATGTTATTTTCCTGCGCTGCCTTCGCCGCCTGCTGCATGCCCTCGGCCCAGGTTGGCGAAGGCGTGCCGATATTAATCGAGAGCGCCCCGGCCAAGCGGGTAAATTCGGCAACTTCCTCGACGGCATGCAGCATGGCGGGGGAGGCGCCTACGGCTAACAGGCAGTTAGCGGTACTGTTCATCGCCACAAAATTGGTAATACAGTGCACCAGCGGTGTCGTGCGTTGCACGGCGAAGAGAGCCTCGCCAAGCGGGAGTGATGTCATAGCCACCTCACAGCGTAGATCGGGTGCGAAACGACACCGCGACTTCCTACGCCGGTATTATCCGGTTCAGGTTCAAAGGGTGCGTCTCAGCTCGATGATCTCAAGCGCCCCTGTCGATAGGGCTACTATCTTAGCCTGGGGAGGAGGTGTAAAGCATCAGTGACGTCTAGAGCAGCTGCCGTCGTTCATACAGTTCTTCAAAACCGTTCTTCACAACCGTTCTTCACTACGGTCTTTTCACGACGATTATTCAAGACAGCCGCAACGCGCTAATAAACCAGATCCAGAGCGTGTTGGCGCAGAATGTTCAGGGTGGTTACTTCAAGCGCTTTCTCATGCGTACCGGATAAAATGACCGGCGGCGCCACTCCCACGTTAGCCGCCTGCTGCCAGCGGCTGGCGCATAAGCACCAGCGATCACCGGGCGATAGGCCGGGAAAGCCAAACTGGGGTTTAGGCGTGCTTAAATCGTTGCCCTGCGCCAGGGAGTAGGCAAGAAACTCCTCTGTCATAATCGCGCAGATGGCATGGATCCCTACATCTTCAGGACCAACACGGCAAAAACCATCGCGGTAAAAGCCCGTTTTGGGTGAATGGCAACAAGGCGTCAGGGGTTCGCCCAGCACATTTAAATCACGCGACATGTCGCCTCCAGAGTGTCAGGGCTAGAATAATGGGTATCCTGCCCACATGGTGTGTAACCACAGTTTCATCAAGCGATGGTTGCGTTTAACTATAGGCTTGTACACTGTGTCAGTTTTGTCAAAGATAACTGCTAAATCGAATCATTTAGCAGCAAAATGCGTAAGGATCCTAAGATGAGTTTTGAAGGCGAGCAGTATCCAGGCGTTGCACCCGTTGCTCCGCAGACCCAGGGTTTTCGTTTAAACCATACAATGCTGCGGGCGAAAGACCCTGAACGGTCGCTGGCTTTTTACTCGCAGGTATTTGGTATGCAGGTACTGCGTCGGCTGGATTTCGAAGAGATGCAGTTTTCGCTCTACTTCTTAGCCAATCTGGAAGCCAGCGATCAGGTGCCGGAAAATACTCAGGCGCGTACCGCCTGGACCTTCAGCCAGAAGGGCCTTTTAGAGCTTACCCATAACTGGGGGACTGAGAGCCAGGAAGACTTTGCCTACCACGATGGCAATGCCGAGCCTCAGGGGTTTGGGCATATCTGCTTTAGTGTGCCGGATTTATCAGCCGCCCAGGCGTGGTTTGACGAGCACGATGTGACATTCGTAAAGCGGGCCGATCAAGGCAAAATGAAAGACGTCGTGTTCGTCAAAGACCCAGACGGCTACTGGATTGAAGTCGTCCAGGCCGACCTAATGGCGGCGTCGGGCGACTAATATGGCACATTTGCTGTTTCGACTGCGTCACGTCACCGATGAAGAAGCCATGGAAATTCGCGCCTTACTCGCCGAGCATCGCTTTGATGTATACGAAACCCAGGCGGGGTTTTTCCGCTTGGGGGTCGATGCTATTTGGCTACGCGATGAACGCCAGCGTGAAGCGGCCGAAACCGCCCTGGCCGCCTATCAGGTAGCGCGCTTTAACCATGCTCAGCGCGAATTACACGAGGCCCAAGCGCAAGGAAACGCGCCAACGCTTTGGCGACGGCTCCTCGAGCACCCCGTGCAAGTCGCGTTAGTGCTCATCGCGGTGGGGCTGATTGTGGCTCTTACGGTAGGCCCTTTTTTAGGCTTACTGCGCGGTTAGCGCCTTTGCCGTTAGGCCGCTGTCAGGTGGCCGCGTTTAAGGTACATCCTGACGCCCTCGCTGCCGGCAGTTAACGCAGGCGTTGCACCCGTCGGGTAGCGGCACCAGGTGCCAGCCGTGTAGTGGTGTGTGCTATCGCTTAGCGTGCCTTCCAGAATAAACAGTTCAAGCCCGCCTTTAAGCGTGGGGTAGGCAATTGAAGTACCCGCCGCCCAATGTTCCAGGCTAATACGTTCCTGCTTGAACGTGTGGAGCATCTTGTAAGCAATGCGAGGCCTTCGGTCGGGCTGCCAGGGTAGCCGGTGGGCCGGTACGGCCAGCTGCAGCGTATCGTTGGGGTCAAACTGATGCAGTTTGACGAAAATCAGCGCGCCTTCATCGCCAATCTGCGGCGTATGGGCGGTACCGATCGGATTGCGCAGGTAGCTTCCCGCCGGGTAACGGCCATGCTCATCGGCGAAAACGCCTTCCAGCACCAATATTTCTTCACCACCGCCATGGGCGTGAGGGGCAAATTGACTATTGGGCGCATAGCGCACCAAGCTGGTGGCACGGGCTACTTCGTCGCCGACCCGGTCCAGCATCATGCGTTCAACGCCCGCACTGGGGGCGTCTACCCACCGGTACTGCTCCGGGGTCACGCTGACAAACTGAGAAAAATCGGCATTCAAGTGCATGATGTTAGCTCGGTAGCGGATGAATCTGCACAGTCTCGATAGATCACCCGGCAATTGCAACCAGCTATTACTAAACAAAGCCCTGACTATTTGCATAGCCAGGGCATATCACTCTTTAAGGAGTGTCCATCAGCGCGGTCAGGATATGATGGGCGGCCTCGATGCGGGCCTGGTTAGGGTAATTGCGATTCGCCAGCATAACGATACCCATCTGCTGGCTGGGTACAAAAGCCACATAGGCACCAAAACCGCCGGTTGAGCCGGTCTTGTTGAACCACACGTCCTGGCTTGCCGGTAGCGGCGGCTGTAAGCGCCTCGCTTCGTTGGCTTCTAAAGCCATCTCAAGCGAATTGCCGGCGCGTAGCTGATCAAGCGTTACCGGATAGGCATATCGCTCCCAGCCCAGGGCTTGGGTCATATCACCCATACTGAAATAGCCCATTTGCGTTGTCTCTAACGTTTCACGCAGCGTCTCGTCCAGTGCTGAACTATCCATGTGGGCTTCAATGAACGTCAGCATGTCTGCCGTATTGGTCTTCACGCCGTAGGCCTGGGCATCCAGCAGGCCTGGGTTTACCCGAACTGCCTCATCGTCTTTCGAGTAACCATAGGCATAGTGTGGCTGCTGTTCTTCCGGTACTTCCAAGTAGCTGTGCTCAAGCCCAAGCGGTGAGAACACATGCTCTTCCATTAACGCCGCATAAGGTTCGCCAAGCCGCTGCGCCGTCAAATAGCCGAACAAACCAATGCTCGGGTTGGAATACTGTCGGTGAGTGCCAGGGGCATAGTCCGGTTGCCAGTGGCGATAGTAGTCGAGCATTTCGTCTTCATCTTGCACGTCATCGGGAAACTGCAAAGGCAGCCCGCCCGCCGTGTAGGTGGCAAGTTCCACAAGGCTTACGTCATCAAAAACGCTGCCTTCAAGTGCCGGCAGGTATTGGCTGGCAGAATCGTTTAACGGCAGCGCACCGCTCGCCTGCGCGTAAGCGCCCAGCGCTGCGGTAAAGGTCTTACTGACCGAACCCAACTCAAACAGGGTGTCGGCTGTTACCGGGGTATTCGCCGCTTGATCGGCGACACCATAGTTAAAGTAATACCGCTTGCCATCAACACTCAGCGCCACGGCCATACCCGGAATACGATGTTCCGCCATTAGCGCCTTTATGGTGTCGTTGACCAGCGCATCTATCTGAGGATTATTCTGCTCATCAGATGCCCAGGAAAATGAGCCGATAAAGAGCGAACCTGCAATAATAAGACCTGTTTTCGCTGCAAATATCCTGTTCATATAAAAAACCTAGTAGTCAGAGGTTAGTGATGAATGGTGTTTTAATGGTCTGGATGGCGAGTAAGTTACGGTTAATGGCGCTGCCTGACAAACAGCGATATTTTGTACGCGCCATTAGAAAAATTAGGGGGTAAAAGAGTGCGTCCTTATTTGCCACTAAAAGCGCTGCGTGCCTTTGAGGTATCGGCTCGCCATTTGAGCTTTACCCGCGCTGCGGAGGAGCTCTGCGTAACCCAGGCCGCCGTTAGCCATCAGGTTAAGCTGCTGGAAAGTCAGCTCAAGGTTCCGCTATTTACCCGCTTGCCCCGCGGATTAATGCTGACCCAGGAGGGCGAGGGGCTGTTGCCGGTATTAAGAGACGCTTTCGATCAGATCACACACACGCTAGAGCAACTAGGCGAGAGTAATTACCGTGAAGTGTTAAACGTAGGCGCAGTGGGTACGTTTGCGGTGGGCTGGCTGTTGCCCCGGCTGGCCGATTTTCAGGAAAAGCACCCCTTTATCGATCTACGTCTTTCCACGCACAACAACCGTACGGACATGGCCGCCGAAGGGCTTGATTTTGCCATTCGCTTTGGCACCGGCGCCTGGCACGGTATTGCCGCGCAACCCTTGCTGCCCGCATCCTTATCCGCGATGTGCACACCGATAATCGCCGCACGGCTTAAAACGCCAGCTGATGTATTAAATGAGACGCTGCTACGCTCCTATCGCGCTGACGAATGGACAGAGTGGCTGCTCGCGGCCGGAGGGCCGGTTAATCTCCCGCTACCTAAAAGCATCGTATTTGATTCATCTATCGCCATGGTGGATGCCGCGCAGCAGGGTATCGGAGTGGCTTTGGCGCCCCCGTTGATGTTTTCAAGGCAGTTGAATAGTGGTGCGTTGGTACAGCCATTTACGACGGCCGTTAGCCTGGGTGGGTACTGGCTTACTCGTCTGCAGTCACGCGAAGAAACCCATGCCATGGCATCTTTTAGGGAGTGGTTGAGCGTAGTATGTTAAGTGTCGTAACCAGCGCCTGAACGGCGCTGGTTATCGGGCGAGCGTTACCAGCCAAAAAGTTTACGCGATGCTTGCAGCGCCTGTTTAGTGGCTATGCTCGCTGTGATCGTGATCGTGATCGTGATCGTGATCGTGATCGTGATCGTGATCGTGTCCTTCGTCAGCCTCATGGTCATCATGACCCGGTTCTGCCAGCGAGTCGTGCAGCGTCTGGGCATTGTGGCGCATCATGCCCAGGTACGTGCTGGCGTCACCCTCAGAAGCCAGGGCATCCGCGTAAAGCGTTCCGGCAATAGGCAGACCCGTCTCTTCCGAGAGCTGTTGAATGACCGCAGGATTGGTCATGTTTTCATGAAACAGCGCTTGGACGTTCTGGTCGTTAATCACATCCACCAGTTCCGCCATGCTGGCGCCGCTGGGCTCTACTTCGGTAGACAGGCCAACCGGCGATAAAAAGTGAATGCCGTAAGCGTTGGAGAAGTAGCCAAACGAATCGTGGCCGGTGATGACGCTGGTGGACGACGGAATCTCACTGATCAGTTCGCGGATTTCAGCGTCAACTTCTGCCATTTCGGCTAGGTAGCTATCGGCGTTAGCCCGGTACTCCTCGGCATTCGCTTCATCGGCTTTAATCAGGCCATCGCGGATGTTGGTGATGTATACCCGCGCTTGCTCCATATCCTGCCAGGCGTGAGGATCAAATTCGCCGTGGTCATGATCGTGTCCGTGATCGTCGTCATGTTCGTTGTCATGTCCGTGATCGTGATCATGCCCGTGATCGTGATCATGCCCGTGGTCGTGGTCATGTTCGTGGTCATGTCCGTGATCGTGATCATGCCCATGATCGTGGCTGTGTCCTGCGTAGGATAGCTTTTCAATACCGTCAGTCGCCGTGACCCGTGGGCCTTTGTAATCGCTTGATTCAATTAGCCGTTCCATCCAGCCTTCAAACAGCAGGCCGTTGAACACTACCAAATCAGCTTCCGCCAGCGCACGTGCATCACCCGGACGGGGAGAGTAGACATGCGAATCACTATCGGCGCCAACCAGCGATGTAACGTCCACATGCTCGCCGCCCACATTCTCGACGATATCGCCAAGAATCGAGAAGCTCGTGACTACCTGAACGCGGTCCGCTGCGATGGCGGCGGGCAGCGCTAGCATCGCGGATACACCGACCAGCAAGCGTGAAGATAACCGTAAAGACATACCTACTCCTGTTTAATGATTTACGTAGATGCCTCGGCACTCAGCGGTGCAGTCTTGCGTCTGAGCTTGGCTGCCAAACTGTGATAGCGACCAAACAGCGCCGAGAAAAAATAACCCGCGCCAGCCAGCAAAATAATGCTTGGCCCCGAGGGAATATCCAGATGAAACGAGAGCAATAAGCCACCCGTGCTCGCCACCATGGCCAATACAACGGCAATGCCTATCAACCCTTCCAGCCGCTTGCTCCAAAAGCGAGCCGCTGTGGCTGGCAGCATCATCAGGCCCACTGCCATCAGTGTGCCCAGTGTTTGAAAGCCCGCGGTCAGATTGAGCACTAACAGGCCTAGAAACACGCTATGCACCCAGCCGTTACGCCGGCTTTGCCCACGCAGGAACAGCGGGTCCAGACACTCCACCACCAGCGCGCGAAAAACGACCGCCAGGATGACCACAATCAGTGTGCTAATACCGGCGATAAGCACCAGAGCGGTGGAGTTAACCGCTAAAATCGACCCAAACAGCACATGGGTTAAATCAACGCTGCTCCCGCCAAGGGAAATCAACATGACGCCTGCAGCCAGCGAGATAATAAAAAAACTCGCCATCGCGGCATCTTCACGCTGACCGCCCATCTTGGAGACAGCGCCCGCCAGTAACGCCACCAAAAGCCCGAACATCACACCGCCGATGCTCATAATGGGCAGCGAAAACCCGGCGAGTAAAAAGCCAATCGCCACGCCCGGTAAAATGGCATGGGCCATGGCATCGCCAATCAGGCTCATCCCGCGTAATACCAGAAATACGCCCAGCGGCGGGGCGGCAAGCGAAAGCGCTAAACCACCCACCACCGCACGGCGCATAAAGCCGTAGTCAAAAGGGGCGATAAACCACGCGTTAAGCAGTTCCAACATGCTGGCCCCCTAAGGTAAACGGCACGACCTGAGCTGGCGCCTGTGAGTGCGTCAGCGCGCTGGGCGCCACCCAGCGGCCGTGGCCACCGTTTAGCATCAACACCTCATCAGCCAGCCGCCGTAAATGGTCCATATCGTGCAGCACAATAATGATCGTGACGCCGTTATCCGCCATTTGGCGCAATATGCGAATCAGGATATCCACCGTATCGCTGTCAACGTTGGCGAAGGGTTCATCAAGTAGCAGCAGCTCGGCTTCCTGCATTAACGTACGCCCGATTAACGCCCGCTGGCGCTGACCGCCAGAAAGCTCACCCAGCGGGCGGTGGGCCAAATGCGAAATACCCAAGCGCGCCATGATGTCGCGGCCGCGACGATAATGCGCCGCACAGTAACCCTTAAGCGCCCCGTGGCTTGGCCAGGTGCCGGTCATTACCAGTTCTTCCACACTCATCGGAAACGTCAAATCGAGCGCCAGCTGCTGCGGCAACCAGGCACGCCGTTCGGATGCGATAGTGCACGATACTGCTCCGCTAATAGGTCTTAGCTCGCCCATAATGGCCTGAATAAGCGTGCTTTTACCCGCCCCATTGGCACCAATCAAGGCGGTAATCGCCCCCGGCTTGAACTCCCCATCAAGGTGCTCCAATACCGTGCGACGCCCCTGAGCCAGGTGTAAGTTCCTAAGCGTCAGGTGCGATAAAGCATGTTGGCTCATGGCGGCCACCCGCCAGCCCACACCACCAGCGCCCACAGCAGCACTAACGGCACAGCCACAAACACCAACCGTTTAGTGGCTGACAATGACATTAAAGAGAAGTGGCAAGGCCCTTCTCGGTTATGACGGTGCGTGCGATGACTCACTGAATATCCTCTTAACAATAGAATAAGTTATAACATAACATTAGGCAGAACCAAAAAATTGCCGAATATTTTACGCGCTTCCATGAATGTGACAATGATAAGCGCGCTTACTAATTTAGCAATTGATACATGCAATAAGGTGTTAATAGCGCCAGGTGGCGCCAATTTGCTGCGGAGACACCATTAGCGCGTACTCGCCCTCAAGACTAACGGGCCCCAACGAAACGCGTGCCGGTTGAAAGCGGTTAATCGCCGAAGATGCCTGGTTCGGCTGGGTCCAAATTTGCAGCTCATTGACCAGCATGCCGGTTGCAAAGTTCACCGCGCCATCGCGCTCACGGCCATCCGCCGCAATCACGCCGCCCGCGATCCCGTTGACGATCAGCGACCCAACCCGTGCACCAAAGCCGCGGCGCTCCCGCTCGGCTTGAGCAAGCTCCAGCCCCAACGCCTGCACACCGCTGAGCTCACCGCGCGCTTTTAGGCGCTCATACTCTACTAACGCCGCCTGATGCGGCTGGCTATCCATCAGCATTCCGCCCAATGCCAGCGCCGACTTCACCACGCCCACCCGCGCATCAAACCGGTCATCGCTATCGCTCGCTTCACTGGACTGGTAAGCGTTAACCGCAAGACTTGCGCCATAAATGCCCGTCCAACCCCACTGCCAAACGTTGGCCTGGCTAGCTCCGCGCTCAAACACATCGTCATAACCCGCCCATTCATCCGATGTCTGCGCCTGAGCAGGCAGCACAACCGCGCATAGCAGCGCGCACAGCAAGTGGTTTAAACGCATGGTGAAAATCCTGTAATCAAAGGGGAATGACGTTAAGCGTAGCATGCTCGCTTGAAAGGATGGGTGAGGAATAAGGGCCACAAAGGGTAGCCGCCCAAGCAGCATTGATCGTGACTTGAGCTACGAAGCGTCTGTTTATGTGTTTGCTAATCCACTTCTCATTTAAAAGGACTGGTTCTTGGCTTTATTTAATTCTAATTTTTATTAGATATGTGGGTGGCAATAAAGCTTTTATTTTTTAAATTATATATAAAACAGTTGCTTATAAGTTTTATCCTAAAGTCTAAAAAACTAAAGTTGATGCTCAAAATTTTGACAGTAATCGTATAAAGATCTCTTATACATTGTGATATATCACAGGAGAAAACAATGCGACACCAAATTGCTAAGGCCTTCCTGGTTACCGCTGTAATAGGTATTACGCCCCTCAGTGCTATGGCCGAATGGCCGGAAAGGCCCGTCAACATCGTAGTGCCATCCGGTGCTGGTGGGGGAACCGACCAAACTGGTCGCATGCTCGCTGAACGGCTACAGGCTCGTTTTGGCCAGCCGTTCAACGTGGTTAATCAAGGCCAGGGCGGCGGAGTGGTTGGCATTTCATCCATCAAAAATGCTAACCCCGATGGTTATACGTTGGGCGTCATATTCAACTTTGCTCATTACGCTGCTATGGGGCAGTCCGACGTTAATGTTGAAGATTTCACTCCGATCGCCCAGTACAACTTTGATCCAGCCGGATTCCAGGTGCGCAGTGACAGCGAGTGGGAAAACATCGACCAGGCGCTGGATGCTATCAAAGATGCTCCTGGCGACTATGTGATTGCTTGCGGCGGCGGCTGTGGAGGATCGTGGCCGATGGCTGCTGCTACGATGATGAATGAGTACGGAATTGATGTCTCTCAGGTCCGTTTCATCTCCGGTCAAGGCGCAGCCGCTGCACTGCAGGATCTGGCAGCAGGCGGTGTTGACGTTGTGCCATCCTCTCTTCCTGAAGCAGGGCCGCTGATCGATTCCGGACGCATCAAAGCGCTTGCTGTGATGGGCAAAGAGCGACTGGAAGCCTTTCCTGATGTACCTACCCTGCAGGAAACCACTGATATGGAGCTTGAACTGGGAGCTTGGCGCGGGTTGATCGCACCTGCGGGCCTTCCAGACGATATTGTCGCAGAGCTTGAAAATGCCATGGACGAGATAGTCCACGACGATGATTGGCGTCAGCAAATGCAGGATCGTGGTTTTGGCGTTCAGTGGCGAGATTCAGAGGCCTTCAACGAGTTCATGTTGGATCAGCAAAGCTCTGTTCGCGACGTTATTAAAACCCTGGGATTAGCCAACGGCGATTCCTAAATACAAGGAGCGCACGCTCCTTGTTCAGAATGGCTTCTCTGCCAATGGAGCTTTGCCTTGTACTTCGACGATCGCCTCAACGGGCTTGTATTTATTCTTCTCGGTGGCGTGGTCGTCTTCCTCGCCCAGCAATTGCCGACGCTCACATTCATTGATTATGGACCGGGCTTCTTCCCGACACTGATTGGTTGCGTGATGATGATCGCTGGCGGCGTGATAGCGCTTAAACCTTTGCTGCAGCGTGGCGCGAGCATTACCTGGGCAGCACTGCCCCGTGCTCGATCCTGGCCACAGGCATTGAGCGCCATAGGCGTGGTAGTTGGCGCCATCGCGTTTTATATCGCAACGCTCAACATTCTGGGGTTTTTGATTGCCATGCCAATATCGCTCTTCGTGCTGCTGGCCTTTTTTGATCGGCGTATCTTGCGTGACATTCCGATTGCAATCATCGGTAGCTTTCTGCTGCATAGCTTCTTTTATCAATTGATGTCCGTGCAGCTACCTTGGGGCCTGCTGACACCGTTTGCTGGGGTACTGACATGGTGATAGATGCTTTCATGATGCTGATGACGCCGACGACTCTCGGCGTAATGGTGGCCTGCGCAATCTACGGCCTTGTGGTGGGCGCCATACCTGGTTTCTCAGCAGCAATGGCGGTGGCACTGATGGTGCCCGTCAGTTATTTTCTGGATCCTGTGCCGGCACTGGCCGGTGTGGTGACGCTCTGCGCCATGGCGATTTTCTCCGGGGACATTCCGGGCGCTCTATTGCGCATTCCTGGTACGCCCGCCTCGGCTGCTTACGTTGATGAATCCTATAAAATGACGCGTAGTGGCAACGCCGGTCTAGCGTTAGGCACTGGGCTGATTTGTTCATCTATCGGCGGTATCTTCGGCAGCATCGCGCTGATCCTCGCGGCCCCCACGTTAGGCGACCTGGCACTACAGTTCAGCTCAGTTGAGTACTTCTGGCTAGCGTGTCTTGGGCTGACCGCGGCGATTGGCGTATCGCAGGGCTCAGCAGCCAAGGGAATCATATCTCTATGTATTGGCTTGCTCATTGCGTTTGTAGGACTGGATCCAGTTTCGGGACAGTCAAGATTTACTTTTGAGACCAATTACCTCTCTGGAGGTTTAGGCTTTATCCCGGTCTTGATTGGACTGTTTGCCATGTCAGAGGTTTTTCGCTTTGCTCTGGCACCTGGCGATAGCGATAGACCACCGATTGGTAAACTTAACGGGCTTTTCCGCGGGGTATTTGGAGAAATCCGGCGGCTCTGGTTTCAGATTTTGCAAGGCTGCGGTATCGGTACGCTGGTGGGTGCAATCCCCGGTGCAGGCGCGGATATCGCTTCCTACATAGCGTATGCAGCAACCAAAAAGCAATCTCGTCATCCTGAGCGTTTCGGTACGGGTATTGTCGATGGTGTAGCTTCAGCCAGTGCTTCCAATAATGCTTCTGTCGGTGGCGCTTTAGTGCCAGCTACGGTCTTCGGGATTCCTGGCGATAGCCTGACCGCAGTTATTATTGGCGTGCTTTATATGAAAGGTCTCAATCCTGGGCCGACTGTTTTCCTGACCCAGGGAACACTAATTACTGCAGTTTTTCTTGCGTTCTTGCTCGCTAACCTGCTGATCGTACCCTTTGGCATTGTGGCTATTCGTCTGTTCCGCCATATTCTGGCGGTGCCACGCAGTGTATTGATGCCACTCATTGTTGGCGCGTGCATTATTGGCTCTTTTGCGGTTGAAAATACTGTTTATGCGGTAGTCACTATGCTGATTGCCGGTCTGCTTGGCTTCTATATGGAGGAGAATGGCTTTCCATTAGCGCCAGCGATATTAGGTGTCGTGCTAGCCCCTATCATCGAAGAGAATTTTTTGAATACGCTGGTTAAATCAAATGGCGATCTGATGATCTTTTTGAGTCGTCCTCTGGCGATCGGGTTGGCCGTTATAACGCTAGCGATATGGGTTGTTCCCCCGCTGATAAGATTGATGCACTACATGAAGGCGAGGAAACCTAAAACATGAATGCGGTTATACAAAAGAGTACTTTACTCGCCTCACGCGCAGAAATTGCTTACAACACTATCGAAGAGATGATCGTTACTCTTGAGCTGGCACCCGGTGAGAGTCTCACTGAGCAGGCGCTGTGTGCACGATTAGATATGGGAAGAACACCCGTGCGCGAGGCCCTGCTGCGCCTAAAGCATGACTATCTGCTGGCCGTGCTACCGCGTCAGGGTATTTTGATCAGACCTATCGATACAACGACAGCGCTGGAGGCCTTGGACGTTCGCCATCACGTCGAGGGGTTGTTGATTGAACGGGCGGCCCGTCTGGCTAGCGAAAGCCAACGGGCCGAGTTTCTTCATATGGCTCGCCAAGCCGAACACTCATTGGAAACACGGGATAATAAGCTGTTCTCACGGATCGACAAGCGCTTCAACGAACGAGTTTGTGAAGCTGCTAATCACGATGTCGCTGCGAGAGCGGTTATGCCGTTGCATGCCGTTTCTCGGCGCATTGGCTTCTTTCTAGCACAGGTTGCCCACCATGAGCCGGCAGCAACGGTGCGGCCGCATATCGAAATTATGCAGTCCATCGCCGCTAACGATGGAAAGAGCGCCCTGGCTGCGCTTTCCAAGCTGCATCATCTAACGCGACAGCAAACCCTTGCTATTGAACGTGATGGGTTGCTGCACTCGTGATGCAACTCGCTTTTTTCGCTAATCAACCTTTTTCCAAGGAGTCTTAATGTCAGCCCCCAATGTTATTTTGGTCGGTGATTACTCGTCGCGTCAGCGCCAACAGCTCGAAACCCGGTTTCCTACTTATTCAATTAGTAATCTGGCTTTCCTGAATGACGTACCCGAATCAGTACGTCAAACGTGTCAGAGTGTTGCTTATCACGGTCACTCTCCCTTTGGACCAGCAGAGATGGATCAATTACCCCAGCTTGCGCTGATTGCCAATTTTGGTGTGGGGTATGACGATATTGATATCGAGGCTGCCGTAGCTCGTGGCATTAAAGTCACCAATACACCGAACGTGCTCAATGACGATGTAGCTGATCTTGCGGTAGGCATGTTGCTGGCTGTTAAGCGGCAGCTATTAGCTGGAGACCGATGGGTTCGAGAAGGTGAGTGGGCTCAGCGTGGCACCTTTCCACTCAACGCTAATGCCAACGGATTACGGATCGGTGTGCTTGGCATGGGACGTATTGGCCGTGAAATAGCCGATCGAATGGCTGCCTTTAAGTCGGAACTTCATTATCAGTCCCGCCAACCCAAGGATGTACCGTCATCCTGGCAGTACCATTCAACGCCATTGGAATTGGCGGCTGCTGTAGATGTTTTATTCGTAACCGTTGTGGGTGGTACTGAGACTCGCCACTTGGTATCGGTAGATGTACTAAGTGCATTGCCAGCTGGCGCTGTAATTATCAATGTGTCCCGAGGCTCTGTCATTGACGAGACCGCACTGATCGAACAATTGGAGTCGGGCCGCTTAGGGGGCGCTGGATTAGACGTCTTCGAGAGCGAGCCCACGGTGAATCCTAGATTATTAGTGCTGGATAACGTGGTTCTGCAGCCCCATCAAGGTTCAGGTACTGTGCAGACTCGCGAGGCCATGGGCGATTTGCAATTCGCCAACCTTGACGCGTTTGCCGCACAACGCGAGTTGCTGACACCCGTCAATTAATCAAAAGCTGCCGTCCAGGCAGCAGTAATGATTAAAGTGCGTACACGGGGCACCGCGATGCGGTGCTTTTGCGGGTGCGCTGGCGCTTACGCCGCACTACTTGTATGTGCTTGTTCTTAACGGATAGGGGGGCGTTGGCGTATTACTATCCCATCAAAAGCAAAGAGCCCTTAGTGGGCTCTTTACTTGGGACTCAACGATTAGGTGGGCTTAATCGTCATCTTCGCGTTTTTCAAACGCACGCTTGTCATCGGGTAGGCGGACGAGATCGCCTATAGCGAGCTTGTCCATGCCTTTCAGGCGTTGGCCTTTGGAGTCGAGGATGGCGACGACCTTGGCGATACTCACGGCGTCTTCCTCGCGGTAAGCTTCCACTTCCACCCGGACGATCTTGCCTTGGTAGCGAGCCGAGAGAATATCGCCGGTGCCAATCCTTGAGTGGCCATGATGATCGTTGGCGAATAGCTTGGATACGCTGGCGCTGCCGGGGTCGTCCCATTCAATGTGTCGATGCATGGCTCTCTCCTTGTCAGTTAACTCATAAAACCAGTGTAGTTTGCTTTTTGTTGGATCCGCCAGTTATTGGCTAGTGGATTCATCGCCAATATGCTGAAACATAAAGGTTAACGCGGCCGGTAAACTGGCCCGCCAGACGCGCCAGGTGTGCCCGCCGGGGTAAAGATCCAGGCGCACGTCGTTGGGCTGGATGCGCTCCATGGACTGGCGTAGCTGGCGGGCGTGGAACTCGGCGTCGTACACATCGCTTCGCCCTGCGCTGATGTAAAGCGGCACGGGGGGAATATCGCTTTCTTCCGCACTGGGGCGGGGCGTTACGTTAATGCGGTACTCTTCCAGGTAAGCGGGGTAGTTACGCTCGTCCCATAGGCTAGTATCAAAATTACCTTGCTCATCTAAAAAGGAAGGGTGACGGTGGGCAGAGGAATTCAGCGGTGGATAAGGGACGTAGCTTGCCGGGCTCAAGGCGGCCACGGCGCTAAACATCTCGGGCTTTTCCAGGGCAAAGTTAAGCGCGCCAAAGCCGCCAGCTGAAAGCCCGCCCACGCCGCGTAGCACACGCGTTGTACCTACCTGGTAGGTAGCTTCTACATGCGGAATCAGGTCGTTGAAAAAAGCGCTGCGGGCGGCTTCGTTGTGGCCGTCTATCCACCAGCTGCGGCTGCCGGGCATGATGAACACCGCTGGCGGTATGTGCCCCGCACGAATTAGCCGGTCGGCGGTTTGGGCAAGGTTGCCCTTAGCCACCCAGTCGCGTTCATTACCAAACGAGCCGTGAAGCAGATAAACCACCGGGTATTGAGCGCTGGTATTAGCGTCATAATTGTCGGGTAAATAAACGGTGTAAGGATAGGCGTGGCCAAGCGTGGGGGATTCAAAGGTATGATGCTGAACCTCACCGGCAATCGCTGCGTTAAAAAAGCCCCAGAGGCCCAGCAGAGCGGCTAGCTTTATGAGAAGTGGGCGTAAAGACCATCGAGACATGTTAGTGATAGATGAGAGCGACAAACTGCCTCCAGGAATTATTAACAAGTTATAAAGTCGGACACCACGATAACCGGGAGTGTTCAGCGCAGGCTAAAGATAGGCATACATGGAGTAGGTATGCATAAAAGAATAGAAGAAATTTATTGGTTGCGTGCTTACGGCTGTGTGGCCGTTTTTTTGTTTCATCTGTTGGATCACGTTAATCAACGCGTGGATAATCTGGCGACCGATCTCATGCGTTTGCCGCTGGTGCTGGGTACGCCGATCTTTTTGTTTATCTCGGTGTTTGTGTTTGCCATGCGCTACGACAAGGCGGTGCCGCCCGGTTTTTTGGCCCAGCGGGTGAAGTACGTAATGCTGCCTTATCTGGTGTACGGGTTTATTTACTCGACTGCCGAGTGGGTCAATTTGTACGTAACTGGGGAGCCGGTGAGTTTTATCGCCAACGCGGTGGAGTACTTTATCTTCGCCGGCTGGCACGGGTATTTTCTGATCATCGCCATGCAGTTCTATGTGGCTTACTGGCTGTTTACGCGCTGGCGGCTTTGGCGCTTCAATCCGGTGCCATGGCTATGGCTTAGCTGCCTAGTGAGCATGGCGTACTGGGGCACGGCCTATTGGCTTGAGGTTGAGTTGCCAGGATATCTGCTTTGGATTGCCCCCCTTGGCTGGATTTACCTCTTCTTTCTAGCACTGGCATTGGTGCGCTATTACCCCTTTGAGTCGGAAACTCAGGTGCCTGATCAGCCAGGGTGGATGCGCTATCTGTCTCATCCAGTGTGGCTTGGTCTTTGGGTGTGCCTTTTGATCATGGCAAGTATTGCCGGCTGGCTGCAGTTTTCCTCCAAGGAAGTGTGGGTCATTCCGCTATTTGTACTCTTTACCCTGGTTGCCATGCGCTACCTGAAGAATTACCCGGCGCCGGGCTGGGTGCGCTATATCAACCGGTACTCGTTTGGCATTTATCTGGCCCACCCGATGTTTTTTGCAATTACCGACGTGCTCATCGTGCCTTTTAATCTGCCTGTAGCAGCTTATGTGCTGTTGCTGATCATCATTGGGGCGAGCGGTTCCATCATGCTCAACAAGGTTGCTAACACGACGACTACGGGTGCCATGTTGTTTGGGAAACGTCTGAAAGCGTAAAAGATCCTTTGCACCAAAATGAGTCATTAGGGTTAAATTTTGCGCTTTTTTGGTTCAAAACAACGTTCAGGGGGTAGTAAAACCTTAACAGTTAGACGCTATGCTACATGGAGAAGCATGGCGGGTTAACTTTTATTGATTGCTAAACAATGACTTATTTTTAATGTAGACCATGTTGGTGCAAAGTTGGCACGCTCTCTGCATTGTATTGGTCAGCGGCTAGCGGGTCATAGGCAGATGCCTTTCGACGTGCTACAACGATAGCCGATTTAAAAAGATCTCTGAACGATTTGTGACTTATAAACAGGCAAACGCTGAGCGAACAAAAATGACAAACGCGCCCTTTAGGTTACGGTTTGTCGAATGACTTAAGTTTGTCTAACAACACTTTTATCGATAGCTTACTGTTTTTACGCTTTAAGCCACGCTCATACCGGAGGACACAATGTCAGCCAAGACTCTCGCGCTAATCGAAGAACATGATGTTAAGTGGGTGGACCTGCGTTTCACCGATACTCGCGGTAAAGAGCAGCACGTCACCGTGCCTGCCCGCGATGTAAACGAAGAGTTCTTTGAGAATGGCCAGATGTTCGATGGTTCTTCTATCGAGGGCTGGAAAGGCATCAACGAATCCGACATGATTCTGCGTCCGGAAGACGGTACTGCATTCCTCGACCCCTTCACCGAAGACGCTACCCTGATTTTGCGTTGCGATATCATCGAGCCTGCCACCATGCAGGGCTACGATCGTGACCCGCGCTCCATCGCCAAACGTGCTGAAGCGTACCTGGAATCTACCGGCCTGGGCGATACCGCTTTCTTCGGCCCGGAGCCTGAGTTCTTCATTTTTGACGAAGTACACTGGAAGTCTGATATTCAGGGCTCCATGTACAAAATCTCGTCCGAAGAGGGCGCCTGGGCAACTGATAGCCGTGTTGAAGGCGGTAACCTGGGCCACCGTCCTCGCCTAAAAGGCGGCTACTTCCCGGTTCCGCCGGTCGATAGCTTCCACGATATCCGTGGCGCTATGTGTAATACGCTGGAAGCGATTGGCCAGACTGTTGAAGTGCACCACCACGAAGTGGCGAATGCGGGTCAGAACGAAATTGGCGTTAAATTCAACACCTTGGTGAAGAAGGCCGACGAAGTTCAGGAAATGAAGTACGTGATCCACAACGTGGCCCACGCTTACGGCAAAACCGCGACCTTCATGCCCAAGCCGCTGGTGGGTGACAATGGTTCAGGCATGCACATCCACCAGTCATTCTGGAAAGATGGCCAGAACCAGTTTGCCGGTGACGAGTACGCGGGCCTGTCTGAAATGGCGCTTTACTACATTGGCGGTGTGATCAAGCACGCCCGTGCCCTGAACGCCTTCACCAACGCGTCTACCAACTCGTACAAGCGCTTGGTACCGGGTTTCGAAGCGCCGGTAATGCTGGCCTACAGCGCTCGTAACCGCAGTGCGTCTATCCGTATTCCTTACACGGCAAGCCCGAAAGGCAAGCGTGTCGAGACCCGCTTCCCTGACCCGACTGCCAACCCTTACCTGTCGTTCGCAGCCTTGCTGATGGCCGGTATCGACGGTATCAAGAACAAGATCCATCCTGGCGATGCCATGGACAAGAACTTGTACGACTTACCGCCGGAAGAAGGCAAGTTAGTACCGACCGTTGCTAACAGCCTGGATCAGGCGCTGGAAGCACTCGACGCTGACCGTGCGTTCCTGACCGAAGGTGGCGTGTTCACCGACGATATGATCGATGCTTACATCGAACTCAAGATGGAAGAAGTGGAGCGTATCCGCATGGCGACGCACCCCATTGAGTTTGATATGTACTACAGCTGCTAATGGCGTTTTAACGTGTTAGCCCTAAAACCCCGCCTCGGCGGGGTTTTTTATTGCACTGATCCGGTGATTGGCATGCTTTCTAATTGTGCTTAATGCACTAAAATAGTGCATTAAGCATCCGTGGTGAGCGGCCAGCTGCGCTATAAACGCTCGCCTCAGCGGTGTGTAACGCCCACAAGCCGTGCATTGTGTCGCTAGTGGAACAACTTGGCGCGCTTTTTGCAGTTTCTCTTCAATATGAACGATTTCAACCGCGATGCCTCAGGAAACTCCATGTATCAGCGTTTACTAGAACATCTCTCCATGGCGGTGCTACTGCTGGATGGTGAGCTCCACGTACGCTGGATGAACCCGGCCGCCGAGGCTTTGCTGGCGGTAAGTTTTAGTCGAGTACAGGGAGTTAGTTTGGGTACCCTGCTCGGCGGCGATGAAAGTATCGATCAGGTGTTGGCCAAAGCGCGGGATGCCTTTCACCCCTACACCCAGCGCGAGGCGCGTATTACCCCGCTCAACGGCGAGTCGTTAACGGTGGACTATACCGTTACGCCTTTATCGGATGATGAGCTGCTATTAGAAATAGAGCCCCGCGACCGGCTGATGCAGATTTCCCGCGAGGAAGCCCTAACCACGCGTCAGGAGACTATCAAAGTGCTGGCCCGCGGCTTGGCTCATGAGGTTAAAAATCCATTGGGCGGAATTCGCGGTGCCGCCCAGCTGTTAGAGCGTGATTTAGCCGAACCGGCACTGCGGGAATTTACCCATATCATTGTCGAAGAGGTCGACCGCCTGCGCGATCTGGTGGATTCAATGCTCGGCCCTAACCGCATCGTTAAACATAAGCCGGTGAATATTCATAAAGTGCTGGAACGGGTGCGCTCGCTGCTGATTGCCGAACACCCTGATGTCACTATCAGCCGCGATTACGACCCCAGCCTGCCGGATCTTTCCGGCGATGAATCACAAATGATTCAAGCCGTACTTAATGTGGCCCGCAACGCCGTTCAGGCAATGAGCGATGCACAAACCCCGATGCCGGAATTGATGCTGCGCACCCGTGCCCGGCGCCAGTTTACCCTGGGTGCCGAACGCCACCGCCTGGTAAGCGAAGTCGGTGTGATTGATAACGGCCCCGGCATTCCCGAAGAGCTTAAAGAAACGCTTTTCTATCCCATGGTTTCAGGGCGCGCCGAAGGCAGCGGGCTGGGGCTTTCCATTGCCCAGTCGATCTTGCACCAGCATCAAGGACTGATCGAGTGCGACTCACGACCCGGTCACACTGAATTTCGTTTACTGATTCCAATGGTTATTAACTGCACCGGAGAAGCGTCATGACTGAGGCGACACGTAACGATGTTGCACGGGTGGTCGTTGTGGATGATGACCGCGCTATCCGCTGGGTGCTTGAGCGCGCGTTGGCGCAGCCAGACCTTGACGTGGAATGCATCGAGCGGGCCGACACGGCGCTTGCCAGGCTGCTGGAAGACCCGCCGGATGTACTGGTAACCGATATTCGTATGCCGGGCATTGATGGGTTGGATTTAATGGCCCGAATTCGCGAAGCGCATCCGGACCTGCCCGTGATTGTGATGACGGCCCACTCGGATCTGGATAGCGCCGTGGCTTCCTACCAGGGCGGCGCCTTTGAATACTTGCCCAAGCCGTTTGATGTCGACGAGGCGCTGGCGCTGGTGCGCCGGGCGGTAGCCCATGCCCGCGAACGGCAGCGCCCGATTAGCGTGCCTGAAGGCCTGAATGCAGAAATTATCGGCGAGGCGCCTGCCATGCAGGAGGTGTTTCGCGCCATCGGACGGCTCTCGCATTCGCATATTACGGTACTGATCAATGGCGAGTCGGGCACGGGTAAAGAGCGTGTTGCTCAGGCGCTTCACCAGCATAGCCCCCGGGCTGGCAAGCCGTTTATTGCGCTGAACATGGCGGCGATTCCTCGGGATCTTATCGAGTCCGAACTGTTTGGTCATGAGAAGGGCGCTTTTACCGGGGCGGCGGCGCAGCGCCAGGGTCGGTTTGAGCAAGCGAATGGCGGCACGCTGTTTCTGGATGAAATCGGTGATATGCCCGCGGAAACCCAGACCCGTTTGCTGCGTGTGCTGGCTGACGGGGAATTTTACCGGGTGGGCGGCCATACGCCGGTTAGGGTTGATGTGCGTATTATCGCGGCCACGCACCAAAACCTTGAGTCGCTGGTGGATGACGGGCGCTTTCGTGAGGATCTTTTTCACCGCTTAAACGTGATTCGTATTCATCTGCCACGCTTGGCCGAACGCCGTGAAGATATTCCCAGGCTAACGCGCCACTTTCTGGCCGAAGCCGCCAAAGAGCTCGCCACCGATATCAAAGTGCTGACGGCTGACGCCGAGGCGCACTTAACGCGTCTGTCATGGCCGGGTAACGTGCGCCAGTTGGAAAATATTTGCCGCTGGCTAACGGTGATGGCCTCAGGACGTGAAATTTTAGTGGAGGATTTGCCGCCCGAGCTGCGCACGACTAATTCCATGGAAAGCAGTGTGCATGGCGACTGGCGCTCGGCATTTCGGGAGTGGGCCGACCACGCGCTGGCTGAAGGGCATACGCATCTACTGGAAGAAGCGGTACCTGACTTCGAGCGCATTTTAATTGAAACCGCGTTAAAGCATACCGGCGGGCGCAAAGGCGAGGCCGCCGAGCTGCTGGGCTGGGGACGTAATACGTTAACGCGCAAATTAAAAACGCTGCTGCCCGCGCTTGCGGACGAATAAATAAGCGCTTGCTCGCGTAAGAGATGCTTGCTTAAGACACGCTCGCTTGAATGGCCTGCTGGTCAAGCGCTTGGCAGTCAGCCAGGAAGCGTTCGAAATCACTTAAGATGGTATCCAGGCTTGCATGCAGGCGATGATCATCATCGACCATGCGCAGTGAAAGGCGCTGCAACCGGGCGCGCTCAATCACGGGGCCTGGCAGCACTACGTCATCCTGCCAGCCATGGATGATATGCGTAAGGCGGGCCTGAATGGTCGGTGAGGTTTCAGGGTAGTCTGGCAAGCCCAGTGCGGGGGCGAGTAAAAAGCAGCCCAGCAAAGGCTGCTGGGCGCTAACCGCGGCGCTTAGCCAGCCCCCTAAGCTTGAGCCTGCTAGCACGCAGCTGCCGGGTGTGGCGTTGCGTTTTGCCATTGTGGCCAGCAAGTGATTTAAACGCTGGGGCGGTTCTGCCATTCCGCGGTAATCCATGACGACCGGCTCACAGTCATCGAACTTTTCAGCAATGCCTTTTAACGCCTGGATCTTTAAGGCGCCGGGCCCGCTTTCCAAGCCATGAGAAAGGTAGACGGTCATCATAATGATTAGCTGCTCGCTGAACTTTGAATGGCTTGGCCGCCCTGCTCAATGTCTTCACCGGCGCCACGAATCGTATTACAACCGCTAATAATCAGAACCAGGGTGGTCATTAGAAGACCAATCGCCATGATGCGTTTCATAGTGTCGTTCCCTTCAGGTAGGCAAGCCCGGCAAAGCGGCCGGGCAGAAGCAGTTCATTACAACAATACGTAAAATAAGCCGTGTTTGTTCGTCGTGCCACTGATTTAACCACTATGGCGAGAATGGTACGTGTGCATATGTCTCATGTGTCTTTTTTATACATGTTAAAAACATTTTAAGGCTCCTCCAGGCATTGATGTTTTTTATATTAAAGTGTTGTTTATTAATTGATTTTTATTTTATGCGGCATGTTGGCCCGCTACCTGCAATACCTAAGTAGTAACAGTGTGAGCGGGATGATAGGAAATTAGGGAAGGCAGGAGCCAAGTAGAAGAACATGGGAGTTAAAAGGACGCTCATTCCGCTCAATTGTATTAACGTACGGATACGTTAATCGTCGAAGCCAAGGACGGTGGAGATGCAAAATGACCATTTCGCGTAAGCGAGGTGGTTTTTTTGCGTTGGGTACTTTTTGCAACTTGCTGATTCTTATAACATTATTGATTGTTAATTATAATTTGCATAGTCTCTGTACAGATGAATACACCGATTTAGTCTATCCTTTCGTCATACTAAATCTAAGCGGTTAGAAAACGCAACAGCCGCGTATTTTCAGGGACAAGCGTTATGGCGATGGTACTGATGTTATGCATGTTCGTGCTGTTCTTGGGGTTTTCGGCTATCGGCTTGTACATGATGTTTAAAACCTCATTTATGGTGGTAACGGAAGACCGCGAAGATATGCCCCCCGATATCTGAGCGGAATGATCGATTAATCGTGCTACCGCGCTAAGAGTAGATCTAACCAAAAACCATGCTCGCGAAAGCGGGCATGGTTTTTTTATCGCGCTCTATAAAGCGTTGGAGAGTGACCAAGGTAGGGGCTGGAAGCTGATAGCCACTACTTTTTCTGCCAGCGCCCACGACCTCTTTCAGGCACCATGCGGCCAAAATACAGCAGTCCGAACAGCAGCCAGCCAATGGTTAATATGGCGGTAAATATCAGTATGGCCAGCGGACCAAACTCAGCAATCAAGGGCAGGGCTGCTGCGGTAAATAACCCGCCCCCTACAATTGGCTCAAACATAAGCTGCTTGTAGCCAAAGCTTTCAAGCGCACCGGATTTGTTGCTGGGGTCGGCCATTCTCATAAGTAGTAAGCCGGTTACCGTTACCCCCATGGATTGGCCAAAATCGCCCACGCCCCGCTCAAACCAGTTTTCGGGAATAACGCGGGGGACAATCACAATCAGCACGAATAATCCCCAGGCGATACCTGCCACCGACAGCAGCAAAAACGGCAGAAAGTATTCACCCAGGGTGGTAAGTGACAGCGTGGCCAGTGCCGCCACGATGGTGAAGTCGAGCGCCGTACCCGCGATGCGTGCCATCGTACGGGTGGAGACGTGATGCTCCAGACCAAAGCGCGTGACCACTAATTGAACGATTACCCCGCCGATCATCGCAATCGGAAACAGCGGCACGTGGGCTAATATCTCAAGGCCATCATTACGTGCCCAGGTAACCTGCTCGATCCACTGCAGGCCCGACAGCAGCAGCCAGCCAATTAAAATAGCGATGCCCACTAAGCCGATATGCAGGCTAAGCGGGTCGGTGGTGCCTGCTTCAAGGGTAAGGTCTTTTTTAAACTCGCTAAACTCTTGTGCCGAAGGACGTTCGTCTTCACGAATCAAATCATCAGGCTCATCATTTTCTTTGCTTGGGGTGATAAGGCCCCGGCGTGCGGCGATATTGATCATCAGGGTGCCGATAAGCACACCGGCAACGATCCCGACGGTCGCGAGCCCCAGTGCCAGGTCCGCACCTTCTTCAAAGCCCAGGTCGGCGAACGTATCCGCCATGCCGGCTGCCGTACCATGGCCGCCTTCAAAGCCAATCTCAATGAGCGCCCCAACCATTGGGTTCATGTTAAATAGCGGTGTGAGTACCAAAAGCGCCAGAGTAAGGCCCACTACATATTGCCCCCAGGCCATGGTTTGGCCTACCACGACCTGAGGCCCGGCACGCAGCCAAATAGTGCGCAGGCCAGGAATAGCCTTACCGATAAATAGAGCGGCAAACACCACGTTAATCAACAGACCCGGCAAGGCCGCCCAGCTCTCTTGCACATAGGCGGGAAACAGGCCAGGGCTCTCTTCAAAGAAGGTAGGCATAAGGCGGCCGATTACATCAGGCCCCATCAATAGAAGTATCAGCCCAGCAATCACCGAGCTGGGTAGAAACAGTTTACGTAGCCACGCTAGCTTAAGTCGAAGCGCTTTACTTGCTATTAGCGCTAGCGTAATGATAACCAGCGCTACAAAAAGCTCACCAACCGTCATGGTCATTACATCACTCCCTAATGAATGCGTAAGGCCAAAGCCTTCGCAAGACCGCTTTAAATGACAGAGTTGGTATTAATTTAGTGTCTAACCGTCAAAATGGCGAAAAGTTTACTTTAGCCCATCCAATAAAGGCTCAGAAAAGCAAAACCATAGCCAATGGCGCCGCCAGCGATTACATCGCTGATGTAATGCAGCCCAAGCCCGACGCGTGATATCGCAATTAACAAGGCCAGCGGTAGCACCAGAGGTAAAAGCCAGGGCGTATGGGCAGCGACCAGTACACAGAACAAGACGGCATGCATAGTATGGCCACTGGGGAAGCTGTAACGGTCGCGTGCCGGTTCGCCGCAATGCACGCCGCCCAGATAGGTAATAAAGGGCCGCTCGCGGCATAGGCGTGTTTTAATCAGCCGATACACCAGCATCGCCGCCAGTGCGATGCTGGTGTACTGCATTATCCGCCAGGTGCCATTAGGCTGCAGCCATGGCTGCGCGGCGATTAGCAGTACCCATATCGGCCAGTCGCCCAAGCGGCTTGCTGCCTGTAAAGCTATGCGCCAGGGACGAAACAAATTGAGTCGTGTAATGCGCTGGCAAAGTTGCCATTCAATCAGGTCAAGACGAGCGAATTCGACAAGCGGGCGTGGACGCATGATGGGCCTCTTGGGCTTGGTTGAGATACTGCATAAACTGATCCGCGATGCCCGACCAGCTTTGCTCAAGTGCGCGAAGACGCGCGACACGGCCTATGCGCGCGTAATCGGCGGGATGTTGGCAAAGTTCGACTGCCGCTTGCCGGAACGCCTCACTGTCGTCTGGCGTGACGGTAATACCGTTGTGGCCGTTTTGAATCAGTTCAGCGCTTGCCGCGTGCCGGTAAGCCACCACGGCAAGGCCACTGGCCATGGCCTCGGCGACCACATTGCCCCAGGTCTCTGACAGTGAAGGAAAGACAAACAGATCAGCGCTGGCGTAATGGCGAGCCAGCTCATGTTTTTCCACAAACCCGGTGAAATGTGCCTCAGGAAGGGCTTTTTCAAGTTGGGCGCGCGCCGGCCCATCGCCCACAATTACCTGGGCCATATCGGGGCGCACCTCGCGCATTGCTTGCAAGGTTTCTTGAAGCAGCGTGAGATTTTTTTCTAAGGCCAGGCGGCCCACGTAGAGCGCAACAGGTTGGTGAGCGCTCACTCCCCACTGTTGGCGCAGGCCAGTATCGCGATACGTCGGCGAGAAACGCTCCCCTTCAATCCCTCGTGACATCACGTGAACGTTGCGAATGCCCTGTTGGCTTAAGGTTTCGGCCTGTAGCTGAGTGGGTACCAGGGTGAGTTCGCAGCCATTGTGAAAATAACGCAGATAGCGACGCGTCGCTGATGCTAGCCAGGGCACGCCATAATCATGGCAGTAGTGATCAAAATTGGTGTGCCAGCCTGCCACCAGCGGAATGTTTAATTGGAGTGCAGCATGGCGTGCAGCCCAGCCTAGCGGGCCTTGGGTCGCCAGATAAATAACGTCAGGACGGTGTTGGCGCCAAAAGCGGCTCAGCGTGGAAGGCCGCGTTAAGCCGACTTGTACCTCTGTGTAACCCGGTACGGCCAAGCGGTTAACCTGGAGTTCATGCTGCACGTCTGGCGCCTTTCCCTCGACGCGCGGTTTTGGGCGAATGACATCAACGCAAACTCCTTGTCTGCTGAGCTCTTGATGCAAGCGGCTCAAGGTATGCGCAACACCGTTAATTTCCGGTGACCATGTTTCGCTAACGATACAAAGCCGCATAAGCGATCATCCCTTAATCACATTTTAACTTAGTGTGGTCGGGGACAGTGACACTGCCAAGTCAAGGTAGTGACTAAGCGATGACACTTTGGGAGATTATCGTTAATAATTTTTAATATATCGGCTTAACACGCGATTGTTACTCTTTGAAGTTGCTTTTGTTAAATATTAAATTTCAATCATAAGTTACTAGAAAATATTAAAACTTTAAAATAAATGAAATATACGACCTCTACTATCTGCTGCGTTGAGGCGTTAAACGACCTCCACTTTTTTAAAGCCATTTTATTAAAAAAATATACGACTACTTCAACGGGATCGAACATGTTTAAGAAAACGACACTGGCGTTAGCGGTTTGCGGTTTATTAGGCGCCTCAGCAGCACAAGCCGCTATGGTGTATGACCAAGACGGCACTTCGCTTGATATCTATGGCCGTATCTCAATGGGTTTTGAGGGAGGTGGTGCTAAAAACGGTGTAGATAACGGCGAAGAATTCCGCAACTTTGGTTCACGCCTGCGTATTACCGCTGGCCATCAGATCACGACTGATCTGCGCGCGTTTGCTCGCGTAGAGTGGCGTTTTACTAGTGATGAGCGCAGCCGTCCTGGCTTTGATGAGGTGCGTAATAGCTACCTGGGGTTAGAAAGCCAGCAGTTCGGTACCTTTATGGCGGGTAACTACAACAGTTTCTACGACAACTACGTCATGACTCCCTTCGACGTTTATGTTGAGCGCGGCTATGAGTTCGCGGGTGGTGGTGTACAAGCGCGTGGCGATTCAGTCGGCTATAAAACGCCCAAGATGAATGGTTTCCAAGCCGTTATTTCTGCTAAACACTTCTCTGAGCGTGGCTTAACAGACGCTGAGCAAAGTAGTGAAGGTAGTGTTATTGCGACACAGGGTGGCGTGGTTTATGAAACCGGCCCGGCTCGTTTAGCGTTAGGTTATGTTGAAGATACCGTTCGTGGCGGTGGTAACGGTGAAACGCGTTTCGGTGCGACAGCAGCTTTCGTTATTAATGATTCACTCTCTGCGCGTGTCGGCTATGAAACGCGTGATGATAACGATGTTTACGGCGGCGGTTTTGATAAAATTGGCGTAGGTGCCACGGCTATCATTGATTCGTGGAAATTCTTTGCCGATTACTACAACATCGAAGTCGACGGTGCCAGCAGCGACCGTAATGCCTGGGCGCTAGGCTCTATGTATAATCTGAGCAAAAATTTCGATATGTTCCTTGAGCTTAACGACGCGAATCTAGATGCCGTTAACAACTACGAAGATGACCTGTATTACGCATTGGGAGCCCGCTATCACTTCTAAGTAGCGCAGCGGTTCTTTAGCGGTTTATGTTTACTTCGATCTTTAGTCGGTATGGGTAATTCCATACCGACTTTTTAGCATGTTTTTAACGTAGTAACGAACCACTACCGGCGGAGCATCTCCGTCGGTAGTTTGCGTTTAGCGCTCGTCGTCCCGTTTATCGATGGTTTTGCGGTAATTATCGATAAACGGCTGTTCGGCCTTGTCGATGCGGTCCATGCCAGCCACAACACGGTGCCAGTAAGGATAAAGCGGGGCCGGGCGTGTAGCGGCTTCTAGGCGATCAATCTCTTCCTGGCTTAGGGTTAGCTCGGCGGCGGCCAGATCATCCTTCAGATGGTCTTCGTTACGCGCGCCGACAATCAGCGAGGTCACGCCGGGGCGGTCTTTCAGCCAGGCAAGGCAAGTGCGCGGAATAGAGGCATTATGCGTGTCACCAATCTCCGCCAGCAGCTCGATAATATCGTAGGCGCGTTCCATGTTATGCACATAGGGCTCGGGCCAACCGTTGCCTTGGCGAGTGCCTTCAGGCGCTTTCTGACCACGGCGCACCTTGCCATTGAACAGGCCTTCTCCCAGCGGCGCCCATACCAGCGTGCCAATATTTTGATCGATGGCCAGCGGCATCAGCTCATACTCGGCCTCGCGAGATTCCGGCGTGTAGTAAATCTGCTGGCTAATGGGTTTGACCAAATTATGCAGTTCGGCCTTGCCGATGGTCTTCATCATCTGCCAGCCGGTAAAGTTGGAGGTGCCGTAGTAGCGGATTTTGCCGCTTTGCACCAAGTGATCCAGCGCGTACAGCATCTCTTCAACGGGAGTAACGCCATCCCAGTTATGGATCTGGTAAAGGTCGATATGATCCGTGTTCAGACGCTTTAAACTGGCCTCGCAGGCGCGAATCAAATGATATCGAGAGAAGCCGCTGTGGTTGGGGTTGTCGCCCATTGGGCTGCGCGCTTTAGAGGCCAGGATTATCTCATCGCGCTTGTCGCCCAGCGCTTTACCTACGATCTCCTCCGCTTCTCCCATTGAGTAAAGGTCAGCAGTATCGATTAAGTTGACCCCAGCGTCGTAGGCAAGATCAACCTGGCGCTGGGCACCTTTGACATCGACGCTTGCCGCTTTTTCAAAGCCTCCGCTACCGCCAAAGGGGACGGTTCCCAACACGATTTCGGATACCAATAAGCCTGAATTGCCTAGCGGGCGATATTTCATCTCGATAGCTTCCTTGTTCATCGAAAGAGTAGAGCGACGTTCGCTACATGCCTCTGTAAGCCTAGAAACTCATTCGCTTATGTCAAAATGTGTTTAAGGCCCTTCGGTAGGCTTGCCGGTGAAATCCGTTACCGGTTTGTCTACGGGCCGGTCGAGCCGCTCGGAAAAAGCCCGCAGCCCCGCCAGAATCGGTTTGATGGCATACCACAGCTCGTCATCGTTAAGCATGCGATAAAGGCCGGTCATGCCGGGAGCGCTGTCCTCTTTGTCCTGACGCGTGTGTTTGCTCTTATCCTGCTGGGAATCGCGCTCTGCTTTATCATGGCGGTGGTTGCCAACCTGTTCAACTCCCTCTTTGAGCGCAAACATTACCTGATAAAAACGCTCCGGTGGAAGCGCCGAAAGCGTCATGGCGATGACGGAAAGATTTTGAATGGCATTAAGCGAGCCTGGTTTATTTAAGCCGTCTACCACAATACGCATCAGCTCATGATTGGAAGCAACCACATCATTGGCAAACCGGAGCAGACCATGTTCATGCAGCGTTTGCACAAGCCTGTCGAGCTCTTCCTGGGCATCGGGGCCGATTTTAGGTGGAGGTACGTCGTAGGAAATTCGTTCGGCCATTACATTTTCCTCGGATTGGTTTGCTGGGCAGGTGGCAACGTATAGTCCTCGTTGGCCCATTTCACCTCGACGGCAACGCCTTCGTTGGGAGTGCGCTTTCCAAAGCGGTAGTTGGTGCTGGGCAGCGGCGGCTCGGTGCGTTTATCCAGCACCTCAAGCTTGACGGCCGTTTCCTTGTAGGCGGGTGTGTGGACAATCGGGTCGGTGTGCTCGCCGGTTAATGCGTTAACCCCAGGTTTGCCAAAGTGAATCGGCAGATAGAGCGTTTTACCCGCGACGCGGTCGGTAACCAAGGCAGGAAATTCACGGCTATCCCGCCGTGAGGTGAGACGCACCCAAGTACCGTCTTGAATATTGCGCTCGGCCGCGAGCTCAGGGCTAACCTCGACAAAACTACGCGGTACCTGATCCCAGATGCCCTGTGAGCGCCCGGTCTGGTTAGAGCCTTGGAAGTGCTCCAGCAAGCGGCCGTTATCCAGCATGAGATCATATTCTTCATCGGCGGCCTCAAGCGGCTCTTGCCACTCAAGAACAAACAGACTGGCCTTGCCATCCTCGGTGGGAAAACCATCGGTATACAGCAGCGGCGTGTCGGTGCCGTCTTCGGCAACCGGCCAGAGCAACGACTTCCAGCCTTCCAGGCGCTCGTAGCTGACCCCGGCGAACAGCGGTGATATCGACGCGCACTCTGCCATGATCTCGGAGGGGTGGTTATAGCCCCAGTCGTGACCCATGCGCGCGGCAAGGTCTGTCAAGATACGCCAGTCGGGGAGGCTGTCGCCCAGCGGTTCGAGCACCTGATAAAAGCGCTGAATGCGTCGCTCGGTATTCACAAACGTGCCCTCTTTCTCGACGCTGGGGCAGGCGGGCAGCACCACGTCAGCAAACTCGGCGGTACGGCTCAAGAACATATCCTGCACCACCATAAAGTCGAGGCTTTCAAACGCGGAGTGGACGTTATGCGTATTGGAATCGGAGAAGGCCGTTTCCTCGCCAATGATATACATGGCCTTGAGCTTGTCGTCAGCTGCGGCTTGAACCATCAGGAAGTTGCCCCAGCCCTCTTCCAGCGAGAGCTGCTCAGGCTTGACGCCCCAGCCTTTGGCCCAGCGCTTGCGCACGTCTTCGTCGGTAACCTTTTCATAGCCTGGGTACATATTGCGCAGGCAGCCAAAGTCGCTAGCCCCCTGCACGTTGTTATGACCGCGCATGGGGTAGCCACCGGTACCTGGTTTGCCGTAGTTACCCGTGACCAGCAGCAGGTTGGAAAGCGCGGTGCTGGTATCCGAGCCGTGGCTATGCTGAGTGATACCCATCGCCCATAGCAAGCAGACACTTTTTGCCCTGCCGATTAATTCCGCGGCCTCAATCAGCTGCTGCTTGGGAATGCCGGTTTTCTGCTCGGCGAAATCAAGCGTAAACGGCGCCAGCGATTCACGGTATTCATCGACGTTATTGACCCAGCGCTCAAGAAATTCATGGTCGGCCAAGTCGTTATCGAACATATAGCGCGACAGTGCCGAGGCCCAGATTAAATCGGTACTGGCATTGGGGCGCATAAACAGATTCGCCCGCTCGGCCATTTCGTGTTTGCGTGGGTCGAACACTACCAGCTTTTGGCCGTGCAGCTTCTGCGAAGACTTGATGCGCGAGGCAATCACCGGATGGTTTTCGGCAGTGTTGCTGCCTACCAGCACGACCACTTCCGCCTGTTCGATATCCTTGATGGTGCCGGCATCGCCACTATAGCCCACGGTGCGGAAAAGCCCTTTGGTGGCCGGGTTCTGGCAGTAGCGCGATGAGTTATCCACGCTATTGGTGCCAATGATCGGCCGGGCAATCTTCTGCGTCAGGTAAGCCTCTTCGTTACTGGCTTTACTGGAACCGATAAAGCCAACGCTCTGTGGGCCGTGGATATCGCGCACGTTTAACAACCGGCGCGCCACCAGGTCCAGCGCTTCGTCCCAGCTGGCTTCACGAAACTGACCGTTTTCCCGAATCAGCGGCGTCGTGAGGCGTTTTTCACTGTTAACGAAGTCCCAGGCAAATTTGCCCTTGATGCAGGTGGAAATACCGTTAGCCGGGGCGTCTGGGGTGGGCTGAACCTTGAGAATCTTGCGATCACGGGTCCACATCTCAAATGAGCAGCCAACACCGCAGTAGGTGCATACCGTTTTAGTGCGTTTGATGCCCGGCTGGCGCCAAGTGGCGTCAAGCTCTGAAATACCGGTGATGGGTTTGGCGCTGGTGGTATTTTCGACCTCTTTGACGACGTCGATCATCGGTCGCTTAAGCGACCAGGGCAGGGCGGTAAGCGGGCCTGTCTGCCCATACATGGTGTTTTCCTGCAGCGCATTACACGGGCAGACCGTGACGCAGTGGCCACAGTGAACGCAGCTTGAGTCGTTGATCTCTTTACCGCCATCCCACAGTACGCGCGGATTTTCACTAGCGTAATCAATGCTTAGTGTTTCGTTGACCTCGACGTTCTGGCACGCCTCGACACACTGGCCACACAGAATGCACTGGTCCGGGTCGTAGGTATAAAACGGGCTGGAGGTATCTTTTGGATAGGGCTTGGGCTGGAATTCATAGCGCTGGATGGGAATATCCATCTCGACCAAGGCGTTATGCACCCGGCAGTCGCCATTGTTATTTTCGCACACGGTACAGTAAAGCTCATGTTTGGCCAGCAGGCGGTCCATGCCTTCATGACGGGCGGCCGTGGCTTGGGCGCTGCGGCTTGAAATATTAAGGCCTTCTTCGGTACGCAGCGCGCAGCCACGTTGCATTTCACCGTTAACCTCGACCCAGCAGGTATCGCACGTTTCAATAGCGCCTAGAGAAGGGTGGTAGCAAACATTGGGCAAGGAGATGCCATGGTTTTCAAGAAAATCGATCAGTGGCTCATCGGCGTTGCCGGTTAATTTTTTATCATCAAACGTAATCGTGCACGGTCGGTTCATGTGGGTACTCCTCCATGGGCCCCTTGTTTTTATCCTGACGCTGCCTCCTCTTCGCGGGTTTTAACGTCTTGCTTCAAAGGTAGTTAAGCGCCTTGAGCTTGTACAAGCTCAGTTTCTGGTTTTAAACCTAAGTTAAGCACGGGTTTTGCGCTTCTCTTTCAAAGCCAGCACGCTACGTTTATAGACAGCGGCTTTTATTTTTCTCTACAGCATTTATCCCAACAGCATTTACCCCAACAGCGCTTGGAGAACACAACGTGGAAGACACACTGCAACCACCCACCGTACTGATTACCGGCGCCAACCGAGGCGTCGGGCTGGCACTGGCAGCCCACTACAGAGATGAAGATTGGCAGGTGATCGGCGTTTGCCGCCAATCATCAGACGAGCTTGAGCGCGTGGCTGACCGCGTTATTGAAGGCATCGATGTCACCAAGCCAGAGGATGTTGAGCGTTTGGCACGGGCGCTTGATGGCCAACGGTTGGATTTATTGATCAACAACGCCGGCCTCTTGCGCGATGAATCGTTAGACCAGCTGGATTTCGACAGCATCCGTGAGCAGATGGAAATCAATGCCTATGCGCCCCTACGGGTATGTGAAGCGTTGCTACCGTTGATGCAGGACGGCAGTAAGATTGCCAACATCACCAGCCGTATGGGATCGATTGCCGATAACGACTCCGGTGGGCGCTACGGTTACCGCGCATCCAAGGCGGCGCTAAACGCGTTTGGAAAATCCCTGGCTATGGACCTTAAGCCACGCGGTATTGCCGTGGCGCAAATACACCCAGGCTATGTAAAAACACGCATGGTTAACTTCGGCGGGATGATCAGCCCTCAGGAAGCCGCCACAGGCATTGCTGCCTGTATCAAAACGCTGACGCAGGAAAATAGCGGCAGCTTTTGGCACCGCAATGGGGAATTACTGCCGTGGTAGTGTTGAGTAAGACGTTTTTCTATCAACAGGCGGAAGTAGGCTATTTTGCCATCGCATACCGCTAAGTAAGATGAGTGCGCTACAGTGGTGTGCGATAACGCCGTCATCCATTTGTCAGGCGTCTAGGGCACGCTATCGTTCTGCTACAACACTTTATAAAAGGAACCATGCTGATGCGTTTTATTTCTCACGGTATTGCGCTAGGGATAGCGACTGGGCTGTTTAGCGCCACGGCGTATGCCGCGCCCTATACGCTGACCATTTTTCACACCAACGACCTGCACGGGCGTACCGACAGCTACCCTCAACTGATCACCGCCCTGGCTGAAGCTCGTGAGCGCTTCGGTGACGGCCTGTTGCTGGACGCGGGAGATATCTTTTCGGGTACGCTCTATTTCACCGAATACCAAGGTCAGGACGCCGTCGAGTTCATGAACCTGATGGGCTATGACGCATTCGTGCCGGGTAACCATGAGTTCGACCTGGGCGACCCGGAAGAGGGCCATCAAGCATTGGCGGCTTTATTCACCGCCGCTGATTTCCCCATTCTAGGCGCGAACCTCGACTTCTCTACCTCACCCGAGTTTGCCGATCTACTCGGTGATTCGATCAGCGCCGAGCCCGAACATAAGCTTAAGCCTGGCCACCTATACGACGGCATTGTGGTAGAGCAAGGTGGCGAGCGAATCGGTATTTTCGGACTAAGCACGCAAGGCAGCGAGACCGTCTCCAGCCCCGGTAACGTCACCCTTGGCGATTACCGAGCGGCGGCCGAGGCGATGGTGGAAGCGTTTGAAGCCCAAGGCGTTAACAAGATCGTCGCGCTTACTCATCTGGGCTTTGACAGCGACCCGAGCCTGGGCAACGACCTGTTGCTTGCCCAGCATGTGGAAGGGGTGGACGTGATCATCGGTGGGCACAGCCATACGCGCTTGGAGTCGCCCATTACGGTGGATGAAAACGATTTGGGCGAGCCTAAAGCGCCCACCGTTATTGGCCAGGCGAACGAGTACGGCAAGTACCTGGGTGTCATGCAGGTCACCTTTGATGGCGAAGGCGTGGTGCAGGATGCTAGTGGCGAACTGCTGACCACCGATGATTTCGAGCCCGATGCCCAAGCGCTTGAGATGCTTGAGCCTTACACCGCACGAATTGAAGCAGTGCGCGATACCCAAGTGGGCGCCCACCTGAATACGCAGCTTCCCAACCCGCGCCACGGCAATGGCGATGAACAAAGCGTGCGCGCCAATGAAACGGCGCTTGGCAATCTGATCGCCGATGGTCAGCTTGCTGCCGCCCGCCGAGTGAACCCGGAGACCGTGCTGGCCATTCAAAATAGTGGCGGTATTCGTGAGCCCATCGCCCAGGGTGATGTGAGTGTGGGTGAGCTGGTTGCCGTGCAGCCGTTTGGCAATCGCTTGGCGCTGGTGAGCGTGACGGGCGCGGAGCTTCTGGAAACGTTCGAGATCGGGCTGGCAAACACCCCTGATGAAAGCGGCGGTTTTCTGCAAGTGTCCGAAGGTACCGAGCTGGTATATGACAGCCGCCAGCCCGTCGGTGAGCGCGTTGTGAGCCTGAAGGTGACGCAGAACGGCACCTTGCAGTCGGTAGACCCTGAAAGTACCTACACCATTGCCACCAATCACTTTACTGCAGCCGGTGGCGACAGCCATACGGCACTAGAGGCCGCCTATGAAAATGGGCGCAGCACCATCGTCGGTAATACCGATTGGGAAATGCTACGTGACCATATGGTTTCGTTAGGTGACGTGGATTATCAGGTTGAAGGCAGGATTGTTGACCGGTCGCTTCATCATTAAAAGTAAAAGGTAGGGATGAAAAGGAGCCGTCAAACATCAGATATTGGCGGCCCTTTTACTTATGACAGAAACCTGGCCAGAAAAGAGCGGAAAGGCTTACGCTTTGTCGAGCAGGGAATGAAGCTGTTGGTGGCTTTGGGACGGTGCAATTAGCAGGCTATTTTCTAAACAGGACGGCGCAGCCTGACCCTGTATGTCGGTCACCATCAAGCCAACTTCCTGTGCTATCAGAATGCCAGCGGCCACATCCCACCATTCAAGTTTAGCGCCTTGCGACCAGAAGGCATCAAAGCGGCCTAACGCGACGTAAGCAATTTCCAAAGCGGCAGAGCCCGGACTTCGGATGCCCGATACGTGCGGCATGATGGCAGCCTGCTGGCGTATGCTGAGGTCGCAATCGCCTTTCCCATGATAGGGTAGGCAGGTTGCCACCAGCATTTCTGTCAGTGGACAGGCGCTTGGGCATATTAAACGGTAGTCATTTAAATAGGCGCCTTGGCCTTTTTCAGCCCAGATAAGTTCATCCAGCAACGGGTGGTAAACCGCCCCCATGATCAGTTCGTTGTTTTGCTCTACCGCAATAGAGACGGAGAAAAACGGCACGCCATGGAGAAAATTGTTGGTGCCATCCAGCGGATCAATAATGACGGTCACATTGCTATTGTGAGCGGGTGAGGCGCCACTCTCTTCCCCCAAAAAGCCAACCGCAGGGAAATGCTGGCGTATGTAGTCAATAATTAACCGCTCCGCTGACTGATCATAGTGAGTTACAAAATCCGAGGCGCCTTTACGCTCGAAAGTAACTCGATCAATCCCTGAGTAGCCTTTGGCCAGCAGCGCGCCAGCTTCCCTGGCAGCTTTCTTAACGGTATCCGCTAATAAGTGTGTGTCCTCATGCATACAGATAGCCTTTTAGAGATAAGTTAACAACCCCGGTCGTAATTGCTTAACAAGCCGCCCTGATAGTCGCCATCTAATCCCCCGTGCGCAGGCCGGTTGCGCTGTTAAACGGGTGAAGCGCTTCGCGGGTGACATAGAAGCGTAGCGTTTCGCCCTCCTTGACCGGGGGCTGGCCGCTTACCCGAATCACGGTGGGCTGGTCGCTGTCGGCGAGCCGCACGTAAAGATGGCTTTCGGCGCCGGCGGCTTCAAACAGTTCAAGCGTGGAGTCGACCACCAGGTGCGGTGTATCGGGTGGCGAAAGGCGCATATCGTCCGGGCGAATGCCGACCGTGTCGGTCTCAGCGGGAAGATCGTTTAACAGGTCATTGGTGCCGCGCGTTTGCAGGTATTCAAGCGGCACCATGTTCATTGCAGGCGAACCGATAAAGCCTGCCACGAACATTGACGCAGGGTGCGCATAGATTTCCATGGGCGTGCCGACCTGCTCGATTTTGCCAGCGCTAAGCACTACCAAGCGGTCACCCAGCGTCATCGCTTCTAACTGGTCGTGGGTTACGTAGAGGCTGGTGGTCTTCAAGCGCCGCTGAAGCTGTTTTATCTCCACGCGCATTTGCACGCGCAGTTTAGCATCCAGGTTGGAGAGCGGTTCGTCGAACAAAAAGGCCGCAGGCTCACGTACCAACGCCCGACCCATGGCGACGCGCTGGCGCTGGCCGCCGGAGAGCTTGCGTGGCTTGCGCTCCAGATATTCTTCGATTTCGAGCATCTTGGCCGCTTTACGCACCCGCTCTTCGATCTCGGGTTTTTTAAAGCCGCGGTTTTTCAGCCCATACGCGAGGTTGTTGTACACCGTCATGTGCGGGTAGAGCGCGTAGTTCTGAAACACCATGGCGATATCGCGCTCGGCGGGTTCAAGATTGTTGACCACGCGATCGCCAATCTTGAGCGTACCGTCGGTAATCGTTTCAAGCCCGGCCACCATGCGTAACAGCGTGGATTTACCGCAGCCCGAAGGGCCTACAAGCACCACGAACTCGCCGTCTTCAATCGCAAGGTCGATGCCTTTAACGGCATGGACGTCGCCTGAGTAGGTTTTTCTAAGCCCTTCCAAGGTAATGCTAGCCATCTTATTTCTCCGTCTCGGTCAGGCCTTTCACGAACAGTTTTTGCATAAACAGCACTACTAATACCGGCGGCAGCATGGCAAGCGTGACGGTCGCCATGATGAGATTCCAGGCGGGAACTCGGTCAGACGAGGCCATCAGGCGCTTGATACCCAGCACGATGGTGTAGAAGTCTTCGTCGGTGGTGACCAGCAGTGGCCACAGGTATTGCACCCAGCCGTAAATAAACATGATCACGAACAGCGCGGCGATATTAGTGATCGATATCGGCAGCAATATGTCCTTGAAGAACTTCATCGGCCCGGCGCCATCCACCCGGCTGGCTTCCATCAACTCTTCCGGCACGGTCATGAAGAATTGGCGGAACAGGAAGGTCGCGGTGGCGGAGGCAATCAGTGGAAGCGTTAAGCCCGCATAGGAGTTCAGCATGCCCAGGTTGGCAACGACCGCGTAGGTGGGGATGATACGAACTTCGACCGGCAGCATCAGGGTGATGAAGATGATCCAGAACGCCAGCATGCGAAACGGGAAGCGGAAATAGACAATCGCAAAGGCGGAGATAATCGAAATGGCGATCTTGCCGATCGCAATCGTCAGCGCCATGATCAGCGAATTACCCAGCATCAGCCAGACCGGCGGCGTGCCGCCCACCTGCCAGCCGGAGCTGAGCATCTGCCGGTAGGATGCAAACATGTTATCGCCGGGAAGCAGCGGCAGCACGCCGCGCACGAAGGCGCTGGATTCGTGGGTCGAGGCGATAAAGGCCACGTATACCGGAAATGCCACGACCAAGACGCCGGCAATCAGCACCAGATGGGTGAGAATATTAAGAAAAGGTCTTCTTTCAACCATGTTTATTTCCTTAACGCACTAGTAGTTGACCCGGCGTTCCACGTACCGGAACTGGATAAACGTCAGGATAATCACGATGCCCATCAGCATGACTGACTGGGCGGATGAGGAGCCAATATTCAGCCCCGCGACACCGTCGGTGTAGACCTTGTAGACCAGCGTCATGGTGGCTTGGCCTGGCCCGCCTGCGGTGGTGGCATCAATCACCCCGAAGGTATCGAACATCACGTAGTTGATGTTGATGATCAGCAAAAAGAAGGTGGTGGGCGATAGCAGCGGGAGCACGATGGTCCAGAAGCGCTTGAAGGGGCCCGCGCCATCAATAGCCGCTGCCTCCATGAGCGACTGCGGCACAGATTGCAGCCCTGCCAGGAAAAACAGGAAGTTATAGGATATCTGCTTCCAGGCGGCGGCAATGGTGATCAAAATCATTGCCTGGGTGCCCGAAACGCGGTGATTCCAGTTGATACCGAACCAGTCGAGCAGATGCGGCAGAAGGCCGATGGTGGGGTTGAACAAAAACCACCACAGCACGCCCGCTACCACTGGAGCAACCGCGTAGGGCCATACCAAAAGCGTGGTGTAGAACTTGGCGCTACGCAGCACACGGTTAACGCAAACGGCGAGTAAAAGCGCAAGGCTCATGGAAAGCACGGTTACCGAGATGGAAAAAATCGCGGTGCGCCCCAGCGCATTCAGGTAGCTGGGGTCGGCCAGAATGCGTGCATAGTTCTCCATGCCGACAAACGTTGTTTTAAAGCCGAACGCATCCGTACGCTCGAAGCTGGATTTAACCGCCTGGCTTGCCGGCCAGATAAAAAACACCAGCGTAATCGCCAGCTGTGGTGCTAACAGTAAGAAAGGGAGCCACCGATTTTGATAGGTGGAACGTTTGGTCTGCATGGCACATCCTGTCGTACGGGCGTTGGTGCGGCTGGCCGCAGTGGTCGGCTGCCAGGAAGTAAGCCATCCCATAGGCCCCGGTGAGTTGGGCGTATGGGATGGCTCCTATAACAAACCCCGGCTATAAAAGCCGGGGTTTTTTTACAAGTCACGAGAAGGGCTTAGTTATTGGCAGCTTCAAAGTCGCGCAGGATTTGGTTGCCGCGGCTTACCGCGTCATCCAAGGCTTGCTGGCCGCTCTTATCGCCAGCCAGTACGGCCTGGAACTCTTCATCCAGAACCATGCGCACTTGCGGATAGTTGCCAAAACGCAGGCCTTTGGAATTTTCCGTCGGCTCGTTTAAGTTGATCTGCTCGATGGCGATATCCGCGCCTGGGTTCTCATCGTAGTAACCCTGCTCCTGGCTCAGCTCATAAGCGGCGGTGGTAATCGGCAGGTAGCCGGTGCCTTGGTGCCACTCGGCCTGCACTTCGGGAAGCGACAGGTACTCGAGGAACTCGGCAACGCCGGTGTACTCGTCGTCTTCGTGGCCTGAAAGCACCCACAGAGTCGCGCCGCCGATGATCGAGTTTTGCGGTGCGCCGTCTACGTCGTCGTAGTAGGGCAGCATGCCAAAGCCTACGTCGAAGTCGGAGTTAGCCAGCACGTCGGCGCGTGACGCCGACGAGTTCATATACATCGCGCAGTCGCTTGCATAGAACGAAGGTGCCGCATCCGGGCCGTTGGCTGGGCCTGCGTAGCTGTAGACGCCGCTATCAGACCACTCTTTCAACTGATCCCAGAAGCGTGCCTGTACGTCGCCGTTAAAGGCAAACTCGGTATCCAGACCACCGAAGCCGTTTTCCTGGGTGCCGATGGACTGATTGTGCAGTGCTGAGAAGTTCTCGAGGCCCACCCAGTTGGCCGCGTAGGCCATGGTGAAGCCGCAGGAGGCCGCGCCTTCATCGACAATCTGTTGGCCCATCTCGCCCATCTCGGCCCACGTAGTAGGCGGTGACTCAGGGTCTAGGCCAGCCGCTTCAAAAATGGCTTTGTTGTAGTAAAGAATCGGCGTGGACGAGTTGAACGGCATGGAGAGCATGTTGCCGTTGGTATCGGTGTAGTAACCGGTCACCACGGGCAGGTAGTCGTTCGGGTCAAAGGTGTTGCCGTGCTCTTCCATCAGCTCATAAACGGGATAGATGGCGCCTTGGGCGGCCATCATGGTGCCGGTGCCTACTTCGTAAATTTGTACGATGTGAGGCTGCTCGCCTGCGCGGAAGGCGGCAATGGTGTTAACCATGGTTTGTTCGTACTCGCCCCGGTAGGAAGGCGTGACACGATACTCATCCTGGGTGGCATTGAAGTCTTCAGCAAGCACGCTCAAGCGCTCGCCCAGCTCGCCGCCCATGGAGTGCCACCAGGTGATCTCGGTAGCGGCGTGGGCAGAAACACTCAGAGTAGCCGCGGCGATACCGGCAGATAACGCGCGTAACATAAAACGAGACATAAGAGCTCCTTTTGAGCCTGACATAAGCCAGGTGGCACAGTGCGTTTGTTAAGGTTTTTGGATGCACTGAACAGTAGTCAGTGTAGATGACATTTTGATGACTGCTAAGTTAACTGGGTATGACCACGTTCAACTTTGGCAGTAGGCGCACGAGGAAGCCGGTGATAGGGTTAGACGAAGTGTATAACCAGCGAGAATCATATGAGTGACGCAATAGCGCTATTGACCAAACTGGTCTCCTTCGATACCACCTCCCGGGGCTCCAACCTGGCGCTGATCGAGTTTGTCGAAGGCTATCTTGAAGAGTATGGCATCGCCTCTGAGCGGGTAATGAGCCCCTGCGGTACCAAGGCGAACCTGATCGCCCGCGTAGGCCCCGACGCGCCAGGTGGGGTGATGCTTTCCGGCCATACCGACGTGGTGCCGGTGGAAGGCCAGCCCTGGTCGACCGATCCTTTTGGCTTGCATGACGGCCAGGACGGTAAGCTTTACGGGCGTGGCACCTGCGATATGAAGGGATTTATTGCCTGTGCACTCGCCATGGTGCCCACGTGGGTGAAAGCGCCTTTGCAGCAGCCTATCTATTTTGGCTTTTCCTACGACGAGGAGATTGGCTGTGTGGGGGCGCCTGCGTTGATCAAGCGCTTCTATGAGCGCTACTCCACCACGGCGCATGTGATTGTCGGTGAGCCGACCAGCATGCAGCCGGTGGTCGCCCAAAAAGGGGCAACTAACCTGCGCACGACGGTCATCGGGCGCGAGGCGCATAGTAGTCAGGTCAATCAGGGCACATCGGCGATTCATGTGGCGGCACGCCTGGTCACCTTTATTGAAGACACCATGACAGTCCTGGTGGATGAAGGGTGTGTCGATGAAGCGTTCAACGTACCCCACACCAGTTTGCACGTTGGCAGGATCAAGGGCGGCACCGCGATCAACATTATGGCGCGGGAGTGTCAGTTTGAGTGGGAGATTCGTCATCTACCCACCGAGACGTTCGAAGAGGTGTTCGCTCGTTTTGAGACGTATGCCGACACGTTAAGTGCCGAGCTAAAGGCACGTGGCAAGCAAGTGGAAATTGTGACCGAACCACTGAATGTGACAGTGCCGGGGCTGGCCGACCGAGATAATCACGCAGTGTTGCGCTTGGCCAAAGACCACCTGCCCGATGCCTGCTGCAACCACGCAGTAGCCTACGCCACCGAAGCGGGGCAGTTTCAAGGCCAGGGATTACAAACCATTATTCTGGGACCGGGCAGCATCGCCCAGGCGCATCAGCCTGATGAGTACATCGAAAAAAGCGAGCTTGAGGCGTGCACGGACTTTATGAGCCGGATGGGGCGTGCCCTGGAAGTGCCGTTCGAGGAGTGAAGAGTTAGGAGTGAGGAGTAAAGAGTGGGGGTAGATAAGACGATGCGGTGTCGGGTAGCCCGTAGCGAGGGTCTTTCGCCAAGGATGGCGAAAGTAGCGTACAGGGATGTATTCACAGCGCCCTCGCGTAGGGCTGCTCGGCACTACTGCCAGGAAGGGGGATTGAGTTGAGTGCCGTCACAAAAACACTCGCCTGGGCGAGTGTTTTTAAATCTTCTGTATATATGCAAGGAGCTAGCGCGAGGAGTGCTCTTCAAACAGGTCGGCTTTAGCATCGCGCATGACGTCTTCGCAGGCCTGCTGGTGCGCCAATTGAGTCAAGAGCTGCTGGGTGACTTCAAACCCTTTACCAAGGCAGGTATCTACCTCCTCACGGCTTACCTGAGGGGTCACATTGCAATTAACCTTAAACGTACGGCCGACACCGTCTAAACGGTCGGCCATTGCACGAAGCCGCCAGGCGACTCGCTCTTTCCAGTTAGCTGATTCTTCTGCGCTTTCGTTTACGCTAAACGTGCACTGCCATTCCGGTTTATAAACCTTCATGAGAACCTCCGCTGCATTTGGAAAGATTATTGGGGTCGTGTTTCGTACTCCGTAAGTCAAAAAAATCTTGCTCAGCCACTATACGCTTAACATGGGGCCAAAATCGAACTAAAACATAGACTATGTGTAGGACGGTTTTAAGAATTATCGGTTAGGCTTAAGTGACCGTGATATATGAGCCTTTCTATGATTTCTCTAACTGAAAAAAGTTGCCCCTGCGGTACAGGATTGTCGACTGACTTATGCTGTGCCCGTTACCACAATGGCGAGCTTGCCCCTACCCCGGAAGCACTAATGCGCTCGCGCTATAGCGCCTTTGCGCTCAATTTGTGTGATTACCTGCTAGCGACTTGGCATGTGAGTACACGACCCGTTGATCTTTCGCCTGACCCCTACACGCAGTGGAAAGGTTTATCAATTATTAAAAAAGTACCTGATTTTAAAGAGGGTCCTTCTCAGGCCGATGTTGGCTATATTCAATTTTTCGCTTATTTCAAAGAGCGCGCCCGCTGGCATAGGCTGGAGGAGAACTCTCGCTTTGTGTTTGAGCAGAGCCGCTGGTGGTACATGGATGGTACTCCGAAAGTGATGCGGCTCAAGCCGCGCCGTAATGATTCCTGCTTTTGTGGTAGCGGTCGGAAATTAAAGCTATGTTGCAAAGAGTAGCTATGCGTTAACTAAAAAAAAATAAGGGGATGGGAGCATGGCGTATAGTTGTAGGGTAGGTGTGCGTTATTGCTTTAAAATAGGCGTTTTAAGCAGTTTTCTACTGACGATGGCGTTGGCTGTTGCCGACGATCACTTCCCGCAACGCGAAATTACGGTAGTCATTCCCTTTGGATTGGGCGGGGCAACCGATGTGCTGTTTCGAGATGTTTTTGAAACGGCACAGACCTATCTAGGCCAGCCTGTTCTTGTGGTTAATATGCCTGGCCGGGGCGCTATGCGGGGCTCGCAGTATGTTAGAAATGCTGCGCCCGATGGTTATACCCTGCTCGGCAGTCATCAAACAATCGACCTTGCTTACCTGGCGGGGCTAGCCTCATTTTCCCATGCTGATTTTGCGCCCGTGTCACTGCTTGTGCGCACGGTCAATATTCCGGCTACGTATGCAGGGCATGCGGCCCAACAGGCCAGCGATATTGAAGCGTTAATTGATGCGTCGTCAAAACCTCTCATGTTTGGAGTAATTTCTAACTCCACTGACCATCTATTCTGGCTGCAGTTTTTTGAACAAAGCGGTATCTCGCTTTCAGACGTACAGCTGGTTCGTTTTCCTGATACGGCGTCTCAGGTGGAAGCCTTACTAGCTCAGGAAATTGATTTTGCCATGCTTAATCTACCCGCGGCGGGCTTTCTTTTTGCCTCGGGTATCTTGGTTCCTCTGGCGGTGGCAGGGAGTGAACGGCTGCCTGGGCTACCTGACGTTTCAACGCTTCGTGAGCAGGGTATTGATCTGGTTCACACCACTGATCGAGGCATTTTTGCACCGGCAGGCACGCCGCCTCAAACCCTTGCCATTTTGGCAGATGCGTTAGCGCATGCACTCGCCAGCGTGCCATTGCGCTACCGAATTACGCATGAGTATGGCTCATTAATTGATTACCGGGCGCCTGATACTTATGGCGGGTATTTAAATGAGCAATTTCATAAGCTGGTACCGCTAACAGAGCGAGTACACTTCGAGCAGTAAGCACTGTAAACATTAATGCCTGAAGAGGCGCAGAGACATGCCGATTAATACGCGCCATTTAGCGCTGGAAACCCTGCTGCTGATGATATCGGCAACCTTGATTTGCATGGGGACGGTAGGGGTAGTGGTGGGCATCAGCGTACCTACACGGCCATTTTTTGCCACGCTAGTGCCCGATGGGGCATTGATCACTCTTCTGGTCGGCATTGCGCTACTGGCGTCGCTTCAAGGCTGGACAAAAAACCGGATTGTCAGCGCTTTCGCGCTGTTATTAATCATCATTTACACCTTGGTGCATAATACGTTGGAAGGCGGCAGAGGCGACTCATGGCTAAGCAATGGGCCGCGTATTACCAGCCTGTCAGCGGTTTTTCTTTTATTGGTCGGGGTGTGCTTTGTGTTGGGACTTGCCACCTCCTGGCGGCGCTGGTTATGGGTGGCCGGTGGGCTGAGCCTATGGGGGCTTGGCCTGTTTGTGGTGGGAAAATTATGGCTTGGGCTAAACGATGCTTCTCCGCTGTTTGCATCTTCACCCATGACAGCGCTCGTGTTTACCTGCTTTTTAGGTACCGCCATGCTGGCCGCCGGTTTGCGCGGCAAGGCGCAACGTTTAAACCCGGGGCGGGTGACCGTCGCGGCTTCGCTCTGGGGCGTTACAATAAGCTGTTTTATTTGGCTGTTGATGAATAGCTATCAACAAGCCTCGCTACAACAGCAGGCCGCCTATCTATTGGATAACGTGCAGCTAAATATCGAGAGGGCTACCCATGATCGTTTGCGCCTGATGCAGCGCATGGGCGAACGCTTAAATGCCATGGGGCCATACTGGGATTTAGACCTGCTGGAAAATGATGCGCAAAATTATCTGCGTGATACGCCGAGTATTAGCGCCATTGCGCTGGTGGATCAGCAAGCGCTGACCTGGAGCTGGGGAGTAGGCCGAACCGCTGAAATGGAGCGATGGTTGCGCCAGCAGCTGGAGGAGGAATATACGCGTGCCTGGATGCAAATTCCCCTAGAGCGCCCGCGGCTGCTAATGGCGAATACCCGTCGGCCCCATGAGGCCATATTTGTTATCCCCGTTGCCGCCAACGGCCACTATCTGTTTGCCAGTTTTGATCTGGCGACCCTTCTGGAAAACGAGCTGCGCTTGGAAGTGGGGCCTTTCCAGATCAGGGTGAACCGTGATGCTACAACGCTTATAAAATTGCACCCCGCTGGCTTCTCAGCTGACCGTATGGAAACGCCTGAACTTGCCCTGGCATCACGCTATATTGGCTTGCCCGGTGGCATTAACATGGAGCTTTATGCTTATCCTGGCAGCCAGTTCAACTGGCATCAGCTAAACCTTTTGTCGTTTGCGGTGGCGCTAGGGAGCCTGCTGCTTAGTGGTTTATTGGCGTTCAGCCTTGGCGTTGTTAGCGTTAGCGTTTCGCGGGCTCGCGAGCTTGCCCAGACGCGTCAGTCGCTGGAAGACCAGCAGTCAATTCAGCGCATGATCGCCAAGGAGCAGCCGCTAAAGGAAACGCTGGAAAGCCTGTGCCGCATGCTGGAGCGTGAGCTGCCCCAGGCGATGTGTTCGGTCATGCTAGTGAACGAGGCGGGCACCCATCTGGAATTTGCCGCCGGTGGTCGGCTGCCTGCGTCTTATCGGAGCGCGATACAGCGCATCTTGATCAGCGCCAATAACGGTGCCTGTGGTAGCGCGGCTTACCAAGGAACCACCGTAATATGCGCCAATATTGCCGAGGACGAGCGCTGGCGTGGCTATCATGGCGTGGCCAAAGAAGCGGGTCTGGCTTCCTGTTGGTCGAGCCCCGTATATGGCGGAGATGGCCAATTAGCGGGCACTTTTGGGGTTTACTACCCGCAGCCCAGTACGCCAAGCGGGGCCGACACGGCGCAAATTGAGAAAGCCGCCGGCCTGATGGCGCTAGCCGTCGAGCGTTTTCAGGTGCGGCGTTCGCTGGAGGAGAGCGAGCAGCGTTACCGCTCCTTGTTTACCCATCACCCCGATGCAGTCTTTACGCTGGATGCGAACGGCTGTTTTGTTACGGCCAACGCTACCTGCGCGTCACTGACCGGCTATTCGGTTGAAGAAATACTGGGTAAGCCGTTCACCTTTTTTATCGCCGAACAGGAAGTGACGCGCGTAGAAGCCTATATCGAAACGGCTATGCAAGGTGGGATTAACCGCTATGAGCTGACGCTCAAGGACCGCGCGGGTCATCTCCATTTGCTGGATATTATTCACCTGCCCATGATGGTGAATAATACCGTTAAAGGCGTGCATGCGATTGCCCAGGAAGTGACCGCCGCGCGTGAAAAGGAGTCTCGGTTACGCACCCTGGAACGCAGCGTGGAGGCGAGCGTCAACGGCATTTTAATTGCCGATGCCGAACAGCCTGATTTTCCCATTATCTATGCCAACCAAGCATTTACCGTTATGACGGGATACAGCCAGGAAGAGATCATCGGCAAGAACTGCCGGTTCCTTCAGGGAGCTGGAAGCGAGCCTGAGGTTATTCAGCATATTCGTAGCTGTATCGAAGAGCACCGCGAAGTCAACGTGACGATATGCAACTACCGTAAGGATGGCACGCCGTTCTGGAACGATTTATACATCGCACCGGTACGTGACCAAGATGGGCGCGTTACACACTTTGTCGGCGTGCAGCATGATATTTCCAAGCATAAGGCTTATGAAGCGCGGCTGGCCTATCACGCTTCCCACGATGACCTGACCCGTCTGCCTAACCGCACGCTTTTTGAAGAAACATTGTTTAAGCAGTTTTCTCTCCTTCGCCAACATAAAAAGCGGCTGGCCGTACTGTTTGTCGATTTAGATGACTTCAAACCGATCAACGATAACCTGGGACACGCGGTTGGCGATCAAGTCCTGGTTGAGGTTGCCCGAAGACTCTCCAGCGCAGTAGGGCCTGATGATACCGTTGCCCGAATGGGCGGCGATGAGTTCGTTATTTTACAGACATCGATTAATTATGAGTCTGAAGTCGTCGATCTGGTTGAGCGGTTACTGCCGATGCTGGCACGCCCTTACCGTATTGAGCCCCATGAGCTTTATCTGACCGCGAGTATCGGCATTGCTATTAGCCAGGAGGACACGCTTCAGCCGCAAACGCTGATTCAGCAGGCGGATATGGCTATGTATAAGGCCAAACAGCAAGGGCGTAACGCTTACGAATGGTATATCCACGCGTTTACCGACACGGTCAGTGAACGCATGGTGTTGCGCAACGATCTCCAAGAAGCCATTGAACGTGAGGAGTTCTCACTGCACTACCAGCCGCTGATGGATCGGGAAAATAAACTAGTGGGCGTTGAGGCGCTGCTGCGCTGGGAGCATCCTGAAAAAGGCTTTATTTCGCCGGCCCGGTTTATTCCTTTGGCTGAAACGACGGGCCAGATTATTCCGATTAGCGAATGGGTACTCCAGCGCGCCTGCTTGGATATGCACTCACTGGCTAAGCAGGGGCTGGGTGAAATACGCGCCGCAGTTAATCTGTCGCCGTTACAGTTTCAGCGTTCAAGCTTTCTTGCCACGCTACGTCAAACCCTCTTAACCACCTGCCTGCCTGCCGAGCAGTTAAGTCTGGAGCTGACGGAAGGCATTTTAATGGATAACACGGAAGGCGCGATTGACACGCTGCATGCGCTGCGCAGTATGCACATTGAGGTCTCTATTGATGACTTTGGAACAGGCTATTCAAGCCTTAGTTACCTCAAGGATTTGCCCATTAGCACGGTGAAAATCGACCGCAGCTTTATTCATGAGCTTACTAACAGCGAAGATGATTCGGCGATTGTGCAAGGAATTATCTCTATGGCGCATCACCTGGGGCTTAAAGTGGTGGCTGAAGGGGTGGAAACTGAAGAGCAGTACCAGCGTCTTTTGAGCTATCAGTGCGATATATTCCAGGGCTACATATTGGCCAGGCCGATGCCCATAGAAGCGCTTAAAACGTTCGTTAACAATCTATCCCGTTAAGGAGTAGGGATGTCGTTATCCTCATCAAGCCCTTGGTATGTCTATTTGTTGGAGTGCCAGCGGGGAACTTATGTGGGCATCACCAATAATATTGCCAAACGCTACCGGGCCCACTGCACGGGTAAAGGGGCGCGCTATACTCGCGCTAACCCACCAACGGCACTGCTTGGCGCCCAGCCGTTTGAAGATAGGGCTGCGGCAAGCCGGGCAGAGTATCAGTTGAAGCAGCAAACCCCTGTTCAAAAACGCCGCTGGGCAATGTGTTGGCCGCATGCAATAGAAGTGGATTAACATATACGCTAAATAGCGGCGCTAAAGCGAGTCCTGCCCGCTTTAGACGCTTAGCCGCCACTGATTCAGGAGCCAGCATGCTGACGTTTTTTTCTGAGGATAGCCGCTTACGCCAGGCGCGTACGGAGCTTCATGATGGGGCGCTCGTCAGACCTTTCGAGTGTCCTGAGCGTATTGATCTGGTGCTTAAGCATATTCGTCAGGCTGGCTTTGAAGTGTGTAACCCCGATGCCTATGGCCTTGAGCCGGTACGCGCCGTTCACGATGCGGGCTACGTACGCTTTCTGGAAACCTGCTGGCAAGCGTGGCAGGTTGCCGGTCATCAGGGGGAAGCGATACCCAACATCTGGCCTGCCCGGTCTATGCGCGGAGACCACATTCCCCGCTCGATTAGCGGACAGCTGGGCTATTATGCCCTGGCGGCGGAAACCTCGATTTCTGAAGGCACTTTCAGTGCTGCCATGGGAAGCAAGGATGCCGCATTAGGCGCCATATCGCATACGCTTGAAACCCAGGAGCCCAGTTTTGCGCTGTGTCGGCCGCCAGGGCATCACGCCGCGTTTGATCAGTTTGGTGGTTACTGCTTTTTCAATAACGCGGCGATCGCCGCCCAGTACGCGCTGGATGCAGGCAAGCGCCGCGTGGCAGTGCTGGATGTGGATTTTCATCACGGCAACGGCACTCAACAAATTTTCTATTCACGCAGCGATGTGCTGTTTGCTTCGCTACACGGCGACCCGGACGTAACCTTTCCCTACTACCTGGGCTACGCCGACGAAACCGGTATGGGCGAAGGGGAGGGGTTCAACCTCAACTACCCCATGGCGCCGGGCACTAGCGCCGCCGACTGGATGCAGCGTTTGGAGCAGGCGCTAGCGGCCATTAAAACGCATGAGTGTGAGCTTTTGATTGTCTCGCTAGGCGTGGATATCTTCGAGGGCGACCCGATCAGCGCGTTCACTTTCAAGAGCGAGGACTTTATTGCCCTGGGCCAACGCTTGGCAGCAGCCGGCCTGCCCACTACCCTTTTGATGGAAGGGGGCTATGCGGTAGAAGAAATAGGTGTCAACGTAGTCAATGTATTACAAGGTTTTGAGCGGGAAAACTCGCAGGATAGATGACAGCCGCCCGTTATTCGGGCAGGCTAATGCCCCATTAACGGGCAGGGAGCGCAGGCGTGGCAGTTTACGGCGGTATTCAGGCACATGAATTGGAGCGTTGGCTTTACGCCTTGACCAACGCGGCCTACGACCGGCGCTGCCCGCTTTCCAAGGTGCACGGCGGCAATGCGCGTGCGCGCACCGCTCGCCAGGACCTGCTTTACCTGGCCCACGGCTTTCGCGGTGGCGAGCAAAGCCGGGAAGTGGTGGCCGATGGCCTGGGCCGCTGGTGCCAGCGCTACCTGACCGAGGCCGAATGGTACGTGTTGGTGGGTGGTGGGCCGAAAGCCATCGCCAGAAGCCGCACGACTACATCGTCGGAACCGGTAGACGCTTCGCAAAAGCAGGCGGATCAAGCACTTGAAGTATTGATGCAGCACCGCGTGGGCTAGCCCCCGCTGGAAAGCTGGTGGCGTGTGGTTATACGCTGATACAATGGATGGATGAACAGTGCTCCTGCCGTTGTTACCGCCTCGCTTGATGATCCCTTCTACTACCTGACCAATTTTCGCTTCGTGTTGGCCTGGGTGGGCGAACGCCATGCTGATCTGCTGGCGCCGGATGAACTTGCCTTTCTGAACCGCTTTGCGACACTACCCCGTGCCTCGCAGGCGTTGCTTGTGCGCATGGTGATGCGCAAGGGCGAGCTATTTCGAGTATCCAAACTCAACTACGCCGAAATAGGCGATACCGCTACGGCACTTGCCCCACTGGTAGCGCTTGGCTGGGTAACTGACGCTCCGGCGCTCAGTGGGGAAGAGCTGTTTCATCAGCTGCGCTTGGCCGAGCTGCGCTCAGCACTGGCAACGCCCATGCGCGACGCCGGGCTCCCCTCATCCGCTGGCAAGGCGGTGCTTCAGGCCACGCTAACACCTCAGCTCACCGAGATAAAACCGTTAACCGAGTGGTGGCCAACGGCATCGGATAACATCGTGCGCCTTAAGGTGATGGATATCTGCGACCGGCTGCGGCTGATGTTCTTTGGCAACCTGCGCCAGGACTGGGCCGAGTTCGTACTCACTGAGCTTGGCTTACAGCGGTTTGAAAACGTGCCGTTCACCCCTACCTCGCGTGCTTTTCAACAGCGTGAAGAAGTGGATGCCTATTTGGCGCTACACCGCCTGCGCCAGCGTCTGGATGATGGCGAACCCGTTGAGCACTTGAGCCTTGAGCTGCCGCCCAAACCCGATAACGCCTGGCTTGCTACCCGCCGTGCCCGTTTGCTGCTGCAACTGGGGCGTGAAGCGGAGCGCAGCGGCCAAGCCGAGCAGGCCGTTTTACTGTATGCCCAAGCCGAGAGTAGCGAAGCGCGTATCCGCCAGCTGCGCGTATTAGAGCGCCTGGGCAGGTATCAGGAAGCGTTTGACTTGGCGATGAACGCGCAAAGCCTGACACCTAATGAAACCGAAGCCCAGGCGCTCGCCCGGTTACTGCCCCGGCTGCGCAAGAAGCTGAAAATTGACGCGCAGCCGCCCGTGCGCGAGCCAGCCTATACGCGCTGGGAGCTAATGCTTCCCGGCCCTCAGTCGGTGGAGCGTGCTGTCGCCCAGCATGTCAGCTCACCTGACGCGCCGGTTTATTACGCGGAAAATACCTTAATCACCGGGTTGTTTGGCCTGCTCTGCTGGCCTGCCATCTTTGCTCCGCTACCGGGGGCCTTTTTTCATCCGTTTCATAGCGGCCCTGCCGATCTACATCGTGAAGATTTCGTCGACCGGCGGCGTGGGCTATTCGATGAGTGCCTGGCCCGGTTGGAGGATGGTAGCTACCGGCGGGAAATTCATACAACCTGGCAGGAGAAGCACGGCCTGGCGTCACCCTTTGTGCACTGGCCGTTGCTGGATGAAACGCTTTTAGCGCTGGCGCTTGAGTGCCTGCCCGCTACTCATTTAAAAGTCTGTTTTGAGCGGTTCTTACAGGACATAAAGGCTAACCGAGCAGGGCTGCCTGACTTGATCCAGTTTCTGCCCAACGCGCCACCCAGTGAACCCCGCTATCGGCTTATTGAGGTAAAAGGCCCCGGTGACCGGCTGCAGGATAACCAGCGCCGCTGGCTGGCGTTTTTTCATCAGCAACATATCCCGGTTGCGGTGTGCTACGTGCAGTGGCTGGCTGACTCGCCAGCGGCGTTATGACCAAGGACGCGATGAGTAGCGCCGCAGAGTATCGGGTTGCCGTTCGTGCGCTGTGTGACTTCACCGCCCGGGAAGGTGATCTGGACCACCGCTTCACCCCGTCACCCAGCGCCCAGGAAGGTATTGCCGGGCATACCCTGGTCGCCAGCCGCCGGGGCGATGACTACCTTGCCGAAATGCCGCTTTCCGGTACCTATAAAAGCTTGACCGTCACTGGGCGCGCCGATGGGTATGCGCCTGCCGAAAACCGTCTGGAAGAGGTCAAGACCTATCGCGGCAACCTTGAGCGCATGGCCGATAACCAGCGCGCGCTGCACTGGGCACAGGTAAAAATCTACGGCGCCCTGTTATGCAAAGCGCGCGGCCTGGATGAAGTGACGCTCACGCTGGTGTATCTGGATATCGCCACCGAAAAAGAGACCTTGCTGAGTCAAAAAGCGCGGGCAGCCGAGCTTGAGGCGTTCTTTACCACCCAGTGCGAGCGCTTTATTGCCTGGGCCGAGCAGGAAGCGGCGCATCGTAAAAATCGCGATGCGACGTTAAACGACCTTCAATTTCCTCATACTACGTTTCGCCCTGGCCAGCGCGAGTTGGCCGAAGATGTTTACAAAGCCGCCAGCACCGGTCGTTGCCTGCTGGCTCAGGCGCCTACCGGGATCGGCAAGACGCTGGCCACACTGTTTCCCATGCTCACCGCCATGCCCCGCCAGCGCCTTGACCGCATCGCCTTTCTGACCATGAAGACCCCGGGGCGGCGTTTGGCGCTGGATGCCCTGGCACAGTTGCGCCTCCAGGCCGAAGCGGATGACAACCCATGCGGCAAGGCGCCCCGCGTACTTGAACTGATCGCGCGGGAGAAAGCCTGCGAGTACCCGGGAACCGCCTGCCACGGCGAGGCCTGCCCACTGGCCGCGGGCTTTTATGACCGGCTACCCGCTGCGCGCCAGGCCGCCGTGGCTGAAAGCTGGTGGGACCGCGACGCGCTGCGCAAGGTGGCGCTTGCTCACAGCATTTGCCCGTATTACCTGGGCCAGGAATTGGCGCGCTGGGCGGATGTCATCGTGGGCGACGTTAACCACTGGTTTGATCGCCATGCGCTGCTTCATGGCCTGGCCCAGGCCGATGATTGGCGGGTGGGGCTTCTAGTGGATGAAGCACATAACCTGGTGGAGCGGGCACGCGGCATGTACAGCGCCGAGCTTGATCAGCAGCGCTTCAACCGCGTAAAACGCAGCGCCCCGAAAGCCCTTGGCCGCTCACTGGCAAGCCTTGGCCGGCAGTGGCAGGCGGTGGTGAAAGACGTTGCTGACAGTAAGCCGGATGATACGGGACGGGCAGACTATCACCTGCTTGAGACGCTGCCCGATAAGCTGGTGGGCGCCCTTCAGAACGCTGCCGCCTCGATCACCAATCACTTGGGCGAGCATCCCGAAGATGCCTCTTTTGAACTCCAGGAGCTACTGTTTGAGGCGTTAGCGTTTTGCCGCCTGGCGGAGAATTTCGGCGATCACTCGCTGTGTGATCTCACCTTAAAAGGCCGAGGGAAGGCGCTAATCGGCCTGCGTAATCTGATACCGGCGGACTTTTTAGCGCCGCGCTTCAAGGCCGCGCATAGCGCCGTGCTGTTCTCAGCCACCTTGACACCGGCCCACTACTACCGCGATCTGCTGGGTCTGCCGATAAACACGGTGTGGCGTGAGGTTTGCTCACCTTTTGTAGCCCGCCAGCTTGAAGTGCGCATTCGCCGAGATATTTCGACCCGCTTTCGCGACCGGGAGGCGTCGCTTGCGCCAATGGTGGCCGAAATGGCCCAGCAATATGAGCAGGCGCCGGGCCATTATCTAGCGTTTTTCAGTAGCTTTACCTACCTCGAAGCCGCGCTTAAGCGGTTCTGCCAACAGCACCCTGACGTCCCCGTGTTTGCCCAAACGCCGGGCATGCGTGAAGCCGAGCGCGAAGCATTCTTGCAGCGTTTTACGCCGGGCGGCCGTGGCATCGGCTTTGCGGTATTGGGCGGCGCCTTTGCTGAAGGGGTGGACCTGCCCGGCGACCGGCTGATTGGAGCGTTTATCGCAACGCTGGGTCTACCCCCGTTTAACGCTTTCAACGAAGCCCTCAAAGCGCGCCTGACGGCACGGTTTGGCAAAGGCGATGACTACACCTACCGTATTCCGGGGATGATCAAGGTGGTACAGGCCGCCGGGCGGGTAATCCGCAGCCCCTCTGATGGGGGGGTTGTGGTATTAATGGATGATCGTTTTGCCCACACCAGCGTGCAGGCGCTGTTACCCAGCTGGTGGGCGATAGGCAGGCAATACAGTTTTTTATAACTAGCTTTATAACCAGCTTGATAACCAGGGAAGCAAGTGAATGGCGGATTTGTTGTGGTACCAGTATGCGTTGATCGGTTTGATCTTTGCCTGGAGCGGTTTTGTCAGAACCAGCCTGGGGTTTGGCGGCGCGGTGCTGGCGTTGCCATTCCTATTACTGGTTGTTAATGACCCGCTGCTTTTCCTGCCGATTATCGCCGTTCACCTACTGATCTTCTCCAGCTGGATTGCCTGGCAGGGCAACCGCCAATTAAAGCGGGAGAACGGCAACGCTTCTGTTGAGAGCAATATTGATTGGGGCTATTTACGCAAAGCTCTGAAAGTCATGATCATCCCCAAGCTGATTGGGGTAGTGGGGCTGTTAACGCTGCCTGCCAATATCATGACCGGCATTATTTTCGGCATCGTGCTGGTCTACGCCATCGGCTATGTGCTCAATAAGCCCTTCAAGAGCAACAACAAGTATGTCGACTATGTGCTGCTGGCGCTGGGTGGTTATGTCAGCGGTACGTCGCTGATTGGTGCGCCGCTGATCGTGGCCGTGTTTGCCTCGCATGTCGTCAAGGAACAGCTGCGCGATACCATGTTCGTGCTGTGGTTTATTCTGGTCGTGATCAAGATGATCTCGTTTCTGTTTGCCGGCGTGGATCTACAGTTGATTCACCAGCTGTGGCTATTGCCCTGTGCGCTTGCCGGTCATCTGCTGGGCGAGCGGGCACACCGCTATATCGTCAAAGCCGATACGGCGGTGTTTTTCCGGGTGCTGGGCGCGGTGCTGATCTTTGTCAGCATTATTGGGCTGGTATTTTCGCCGTCCTGATGAGTAGGTCATCAGGACGGTGGGGAATGAGAGCAGCTTGGCATAAAGAACGTTGCTACCGCTTTTAGAGCTTGCTATCAGCGCGTAACAGCGTCTTGCCTAGAATAGCCAATATCACGGCCAACACGCAGCAGAGCACGGCCATGCCCGTGTAGACGTTGCGTAAGGAGTCCAGCCAGATAACCGCAGGGGCGACCGCAATCGGCGAGATAAACTGGCCGAAGAAGAAGGTTGCGGTAAAGCCTCCAAACACGCGGCCACGCACTCGCTGCGGCGTAATGCGCATCAGCCAGGCGGTGGTGTTGGGCATAAAGGCGCCCAGGCCCAAGCCGGAGACGGCCGCGCCCGCAATTGCCATGGCATAGCTGTGCGTAAGTCCGACGACCAGAAAGCCTGCAGCGGCTAACACAAACCCGGCCACATAGATCGTGATCACCGATAAAAAGGGTTTGTAGTAGCCGTAGCAGAATGACACGACGCTAGCCGTCAATGCGGCGGTGGAAAGTGCGACGCCGATGGCCAAGCCGCTGATCTCGCCCTGTTCAGAGAGTAAAAAGGGGAGCTGAGCCGGAAACATGTAGAACAGCATCATGGCCAGCATGCCCGTGAAGTAGGCCAGCGCCGTGCGGCCGAAGTCGACCTTGACCGGCTCTTCTGCGTGAATGGCGCTGGCGCCAGCTTGTGAATGGGGCTCTCTAAGCATCGCCCAGGCGTAAGGCAGCAGCAGCACGCCGGTCAGGTAGAGCAAGAAAGGCCCGCGCCAGCTCCAGTCGGAAAGCAGGCCGCCCAGGTTGATGAACACCACCCCGCCGAGCGCCATGCAGCTACTCTGCAACCCCAGAAAGCGTATCCGCTCGGAGCCTTCCAGGTAGTCGCCTACCAGCGTGGTGCTGATACTCAGGATGCCCGCCACGGCCACGCCCATCAGCGCCCTTGAGGCCAACAAGAGCTCGACGCTATCGATCAGAAAGCCCGCGCCACCCGCCAGCCCGTAAATGCTCAGCATCAACAGCAGCAACGGCTTGCGCCCAAACCGGTCGGCCAGATAGCCCATCAGCGGGCTGAACAGCGTAATCATCAGCGCGGGCAGCGTCAGGATCAGTTGAATCAGCACCTGCGGATGCTCGGAAAAATGGCGGCTGATACCCGGCAGGGCAGGCGCGATAATCGCCCCCGACATCACGGTCATGGTGCTGGCAAACAGCAGCACGGCTTTGGTATGGGCTAAACGGCTGATGGTGAACTTCCCTGGATAAACATCGAAATGACAAAGGCTCCGATGATAGCACTGTCGTTAGCAAGCTACTATTTTCCGCCAGGAAGTAATGGATGGTGAAGGGTAAGCGGCGACAAGTCCGTTAGCAGTGTTTTATAAAAGGGATATGGGGAAGGGCGCGAATTACAAGCGAACTCGCCTGTGTGCAAAGGCTGATGGTCCAGCCTTGTTGCTGCCATTGCCAGGCATGAACATCGCCCCCAGCGGCTAGCCGCTCAAGACGGGTGCTCAATACATGGCTTGAAGGCGTGCCGGACAGGCTATCCAGCTTGTAAAGCGCTTCGTGGAGGGTCCATGCGCGGTAAAAGGCGTCCAGAGGTACCGCAGACTGATGTATCTTGCGGCGTACGTCGGCCTCAGGCAGGCACGCCACCAGCTCGGGTAAGCGTTTCTCATGGCGCAGGCGAGCATGCTCGATGTCGATGCCCATCGGTGCCGTGGAAATACCTGCAATGACGCGCCCATCGCGGTGGGAGAGACATGCTTTCCAGGGCGGTGGAAGCGCTGGGTGCCATGGCGCGCCGCCGCCTCTGGGAGACCACTCACTAACGGGGCAGTGGTAGCCACGCGCGTCGGCAAGCCTGGAGAGAAGCTCTCTGCCCAGCGCCGATAAACAAGCCCCGCTGCTGTGAGCGGGGGCTTGGGCCAACACAATGTCCAGATAGGCGATCATTCGTCGGCTAACGTGACAACATCACCTCGCAGCACGACACCGGCCATGATGGCGCCCGCATGGCACTCGTACTCACTGGTTGAGGACATCGGGCGGCGGTCATAGAAACTTTCAATATTAACAACCGCATTGCCGCCTTCTTCCCTGACACGGTCTTGCAAGCTGAGCAGCGCCGAGAGCATGACCCACTCGCAGGCTTCTACATCAGACTTGTTGAAGGCATTGGTCTTTTTATTTGTGACCGCAGGACCATACTCGGCGGTGATCTCGCCGTGCGGGGTGTCGCCAAAGATAAATTGAATATTGGAATCGAGCCGTGCTCTGGCGTCGGGCGTGTTCAATGCGTCCTCAATGGAGAGCATGTGTGTCGTGTCGCGCGCATGGCTCGTCGTGCTTACGAGTAGAGCGCCTAGCAGCACTCCCATTAACATTATTCCTCGGCTCATTTAGCGTTCCTTCTTGCTGGGTTTAAGTACCTGAGAGCAGGTAGTGTGAGTGGCCCTGAGCAGGATGCTGACATCAGGACCAGCGACGGAAGATCAACGAGGTGTTGATGCCTCCAAAAGCAAAGTTATTGCTCATGACGTAGTCACACTGCATGTGTCGTCCTGAGCCGTTCAAATAATCGAGTTCTGCACAGGCGTCATCAAGGCGGTCAAGATTGGCGGTGCCGTGAAACCAGCCTTCCTGCATCATCTTGATGGCCACCCAGGCTTCCAGCGCGCCGCAGGCGCCCAGCGTGTGGCCGGTGAAGCTTTTGAAAGCGCTAATCGGCAGGTTTGAGCCGAACACCGCGTGTGTCGCATGGCTCTCGGCAATATCGCCCCGCTCGGTGGCCGTGCCGTGGGCGCTGACATAACCAATCTGCTCGGGCTGCAAATTTGCATCCTCCAGTGCCTGGCGTATCGCCTGCTCCATGACACTGGCATCCGGCTGGGTAACGTGGCGGCCATCGCTGTTGGTGCCAAAGCCCACAAGCTCGGCGTGAATGGTGGCTCCCCGAGCCTGGGCGTGCTCCAGCTCCTCAAGAATCAGCGTGCCTGCCCCTTCTCCGATCACCAGGCCGTCGCGTTCGGCGTCAAAGGGGCGCGGCGAGGTGTGCGGCGCGTCATTGAGCGTGCTGGTGGCAAATAGCGTATCGAAGACGGCCGCCTCGGAAGCCGAAAGCTCCTCGCAGCCGCCCGCGATCATGGCGGTCTGGCGTCCAAAGCGAATGGCTTCGTAAGCATAGCCGATGCCCTGGCTGCCAGACGTGCAGGCACTTGAGGTGGTATAGATCCGTCCGCGCACCCCGAGAAAAACGCCGATATTGACCGGTGCGGTGTGGGCCATCATGCGAATATAGGAGTTGGCGTTCAGGCCGTCGGTCGACTTATTGATCAACATATTGCCAAAGTCGGCGACGGCATCGGGTTCCCCTGCGGAGGCGCCGTACGCGATCCCCATCTGGCCACTGCCTAAGAGCGGCGTGTCCAGCAGGCCTGCATCTTCCAGGGCCAGTTCACTGGCACGCGTGGCCATCTGCGCGCCACGACCCATGCTGCGCAGCGCCCGACGATGATAGTGGGCAGGCAAGTTGAAGTCGCGTACCGGGGCACCCAGGCGCGTATTGAGGCCGTCATAGCATTCCCAGTCATCCATGTGGATAACGCCGTTTTGCAAGCGCTCAAGGCGTGCCTTTATGCTTGGCCAGTCGTTGCCGATAGGCGAGAAGCCGGCCATGCCGGTCACTACCACTCGGCGCCCCAGCCTGTCCTGGCGTTGTGCATTGCTTGCCATCAGCACATTCCTCCGTTGACGGCGAACACCTGCCGCGTGATATAGCCGGCATCGCCTGAGCATAGAAAGCCCACCGTGGCCGCGACTTCTTCGCTGGTGCCGGTGCGGCGCATGGGAATCAGCTTGAGCGCCTCCTCGGTAACCAGGTCGTCGGTCATGTCGGTGTCGATCAACCCTGGGGCAACGCAGTTGACCGTAATGCGGCGTTTAGCCAGCTCCACGGCCAGTGCTTTCATGGCGCCGATCAGCCCGGCCTTGGCAGCGCTGTAGTTGACCTGGCCACGGTTGCCCATCATGCCTGAAACCGAGGACATCACGACGATGCGGCCGGGTGCCCGGCGGCGAATCATTGGCATGACGAGGGGTTTCACGACGTTGTAGAAGCCATCAAGGTTGGTGTGGATCACGCTGTCCCAATCCTCATCAGAGAGCGCGGGGAAGGCGCCGTCGGCGGTAATGCCTGCATTGCAGACAACGCCATAGTAGGCGCCATGCGCTTCGATATCGGCATCCAGCGCCTGCTGCGCCGCGGCCCTGTCGGCAACATCAAAGCACAGCACGCGGGCATTGCGGCCCATATCACGAATCTGGTTTGCGACGGCTTTTGCCTCTGCCTGACGCTGGCGGCAATGTACGACGATATCGAAGCCATCCCGCGCCAGGCGCAAAGCGATAGCTTGGCCGATACCGCGGCTTGAACCGGTAACCAGGATGGTATTCGTCATTGGGTGCTCCCTTGTTGCATCATTTCCAGCGCCTGTTGCGAATCGGGCTGAAACACGTTGAGTGTGGCGTTAGCGATCAGCTGTTGCTGAGCATCTAGCAAGCGCCCCTGAAACGCGCCCAGGCCATTATCTGCCCGAAAATCGAGCTCCACTTCGATGCGTATTGGCTGATCGAAGGGGAAAAACGGCTGCTGGCACTGATAACGGCGCGTGCCGAGTAGAAAGCCGATTTTCGGCGTATCGCCTGACGCCACGGATTGCACACCGGCCCACGCGGCAACGGCCTGGGCAAGCCACTCTAACCCGACCCAGCCGGGAATACCGTCTGGCGTGGCGAACAGGTTGTCGGGTTGGGGTACGACGCGGGCATGCAGATGTTCGTCACCCACGGCCAGTAGCGTATCCAGAAGGCACATGCCCAGGCGGTGTGGCACGTACGGCGCGATATCGCAGGGCAGGTCAAGCCGTGCGGGCATAAGTGAATCATTCATTGAAACGTTCCAGCAACAAGGCGATGTTATTACCCCCGAACGCGAAGGCATTGCTGATCGCGCAACGGCCTTGGTGAGTCGTCGTCTTGGCGTAATTCAGTAACGCAAGTTCTGGGTCGACGGCACTATCGTGAACCTGGGGCGGCAGGCGGCCCTCATTGAGCGTCAGCCAGCAGAACGCCGCTTCGAGCGCGCCGCAGGCGCCCAGTGTGTGCCCGGTCAGGGCCTTCGTTGAACTGCACGGTAACGTACTGCCGAAAAGCGTTGCGACTGCCTTGGCTTCCATGCTGTCGTTCTGGCGCGTGGCGGTGCCGTGCAGGTTGAGATAATCAATGGCCGTGGCGGGCAGCTTGGCCATGGCAAGCGCCGCTTGCATCGCCTGAATGGCCCCTTGGCCATCTGGCCGTGGGGCGGAAATATGGTAAGCGTCGCTGCTTTCACCATAGCCACTGAGCTGAATACCGCCGGTTTCCGCCGTCACCAGAAACAGCGCGGCGGCTTCTCCAAGGTTGATACCGTCACGCTCGGCCGCGAAAGGCTGAGACGGGCGGTCGCTAAGCGCCTCAAGCGAGGCAAACCCGTTGACGGTCAACCCGCAAAGACTGTCAGCCCCACCGGCGATGACCGCATCGCACGCGCCGCTCGCCAGCAGGCGTTTGGCGCTTGCCAGGGCGCGCGCACTTGACGTACAGGCGGTAGAGAGCGTGTAGGCTGGCCCGTCAAGGCCGAGCCACTCGGCAACGAACCGGGCCGGCGAGCCAATTTCATGGCGCTGGTAATGAAAGTCGTCGGGCCAGTGGCCTTCTCGCTGACGCTCAGCCAGCGCCGTTTCGGTTTCGCCGATGCCGGAGGTACTGGTGCCGAGCACCACGCCGATACGCGCCTGGGGGTGCCGCTTGCGAAAAGCCTCAAGCGTCGGTGCCAGTTGCGCCAAAGCGGCAGCCAGCAACTGGTTATTGCGCGAGCGGTGCGCTGGCGGCAGTGCCTGGGCATCGGGCAGGGAGGTCGTGACTCGGCCTAGCGGTAAAGGCCGCCCGGGGGTAAACACGTCGTCATACTCAAGCCCACGACGGCCAGTGAACAGGGCATCGGCAATGGTTGCCAGATCGTCACCGATCGAACAGACCAGGGCCGGTGGCAGGAGGCGACAAGGAGGCATCTGAGACGCTATCAAGGGGTTAAACATGGGGCGGCTGTCTGGTCGGTGTCACTGTTACTGTTACTGTCACTAAGGGGCATGATATACAGGCGGTAACCTGCCTCGACGTCGTCAATTAACGTGCATGCCGGGTTACCGCTGATCCGTGCGACGACGCGCTGTCGATAGCGGATCGTGCGGCCCGTCTCATCTTCTTGCAGTGACCAGGCGTTGGACTCAAAGGCTTGGTCAATAGCAGGCGCGGGCCACAGGTTCCAGCTCAAACGGCTAGCCAGCCACTCGGCGGTAAAGGGCGGCTCAAAGGCCGCATCCTGTAGAAAGCGGCTGCCGCTGTCGTCGTGTATCAGGGTCAGCAGGCGCTGGCCTTGTGGGCTTAGTATGGCCAGGCGCAACGCCTTGTCGTCGTGGCGCAGAACGCCAATCATCTCATGGCGCTGGTCATCGTGTTCAAACGTCAGGCGCTGCCGCTGCGTTTCCATCTCCGGCAGTGTCGCAAGGCTGGGCACGGTCGCCACCGGCTGTCCGGCACAGCCGGCGAGCACTAATAGGGCGGCGATAATCAATCCTGCCTGATACACCAAACGCGATAACGTCATGGTCATTCGTCCTTTCCTGCGCTATGGCGGTGCATATCGGTACAGGCCTCTGCCAGGCTGTTTAACCGTCGACGGCTGGCGGCAACGAACGGGTTTTCTTCATCCCAGGCGTAGCCGGCGAGCACTGAGCTGATCATGGTGCGTATGCGCGGTACCTGCTGGTCATTGAAGATGATCCGCGGTAAGCGGCCATCGTACCAGGCGTCGACAAATTCGCGGAAGGTGGCGACACCGCGTCGTAGGGGCTGTTCGAACTGGCTATCCCAATCGACGTGTTCACCGGCCAGCTGGCGCTCGACCAGGGGAGCGGCACGCAGAGCCGAATCCAGGGCGATAGTCACGCCTGAAGAGAAAACCGGATCAAGAAATTCGCCCGCGTTACCCAGCAGGGCGAAACCGGGGCCGTGCAGCTGCTCGACATCTGCTGAATACCCTTCCAGGCGGCCAATATCACGCGTGGCGCTCGCATTGACCAGCAGTTCGGCGAGCATCGGTTCGGCACGGATGAAATGCCACAGGCGTTCATCGTCATTAACGCCGGCGGCCTCCAGCGTTGCCCGGTCACCCACGACGCCGACCGATGCCCGTCTATTCTTGAAGGGAATCAGCCAGTACCAGATGCCGGGATGCTCAGGGTGCAAACCGATCAGGATCTTCTCGCGGTCGTAACGCGAACAGTCGATGCGATCCTCGATATGCGTAAACAGCGCGCAGCGTGACTCAAGCGTCGAGGGGCGGGCAAGGCCGGTGAGGCGCGCCAGGACGCGCCCATAGCCACTGGCATCGAGCACAAAGCGTGCGTGTAACGAGCGCTGCTCACCGTTGGCATCGACCAACGTAAGGCTGGGCCGCTCAGGGTCGGCGGTAAACGCTTCAACGCGGGTATCAAACTCAACCTGTGCGCCCAGCTGGCGCGCGCCTTCGATCAGGCGCTGGTCGAAATCAGCGCGTTCGACTTGCCACGTGGTGCCTGGGCCAGGCGTGAACTTGTCGCGAAAATCGATGGCGGCATAGCGATCCCGCCAGGTAAAGGCCGCCCCGTTCTTGATTTGAAATCCGCCGGCCTTGGCGGCCTCCAGCAGGCCGCAGGCCTCAAGATGCACCATGCACTGGGGCAATAAACTTTCACCGATGGAGAAGCGCGGAAAGCGGCTGCGCTCGATCACCCGCACATCCAGCCCCCGCTTTGCAAGCCAGGCCGCCGCCGCTGCGCCGGCAGGGCCGGCGCCGATGATGGCCACATCGGTGCTGTCTTGGGTTCCCAAACGCTGGGGTTTTAAAGACTGAGCTTTCATGTGCTGTGTTGCTTCTGTCGCCATCAGGGAGTGTCCTGTCGAGAAGAGAGAGACCGGGCGCCCGCCCTGGCAAACGGCACAAGCGCCCATGCGGATGCAAGGCCAATGAGGCAGGTCAGCCCCAGGTAGTGAAGCGCGGGTGTGGCACTGAACGCCAGTAGGCCGAAGGCCAAAAGGCTCGAGGCACACGACAGGCTAATGGCCAGCCACACGGCTGCGCTGTCCGGGTGTTCCGTGCTGAAGATGCCCGCATCAAGACCGATACCCAGTACCAGCAGCAACCCCAGCAGATGGAAAAGCGTCAACCCGATATTGAGTGCGCTCAACAGTGCCAGGGTCGCCAGCAGAGCACCCAGCGGCGGCAATAATACGCACCAGGCCCGCCCGCGATAGCGAACGCCAAATATCATCGCAAGCCCCGCCACGGCGATGGCCAGGCACAGGGCGATCTGGTCGCGGAGCTGTGCCAAGTGGCTGGATAACGTTGCCACCCGGTCCTGGTAAAGAACGTATTCCGGTGCAGCAAGGCGAGCCAGTGCCTGTTGAGCAGTACTGTCGGCATCGCCCAGCGTTATCAGCGCCGCCATGTCTGCACGCTCGTCATCGGCGTCTGCGCCTAGCCAGAGCATGGCATCGGCTTGCCCCACCGGAGTGTCGAGCCACGTGGTGATCGTCAGCAGCGGTACGCTTTCAAGCGAGCGCTGCGCGGTTTCCAGCAAGGCCGGGGGAAGGCCTGCTTGGGCGATCAGCTCGGGCAGAGCGTTACGGTAGGCCTGACGTACGCGCTCAAGGTTGGCGTCTTGCGTCGCTTTAGAGGGCACCGCCTGGGCCAGGTGGCGGTAGTGGGTCAAGTGCCCTTGCGCCTCTAAATCAGCAAGGTCCGCGTCCAGAGCTTCAAGGCGCTCCAATAGTTCGCCTTCCTGCTCGGCGGTGACAAGCAGGTAGCGGCTGGCGGTCGGGCTATCCAGCAGTATCTGCACGCGTTGCTGCTCGGTAATCAGCTCGGCAGGTGACGGATTGAGCTGGCGAAGATCATCGTCAGCGGACAGCCGCGTGGCGATCATGACGACTGCGAGAACCCCAAGCAGGGCGAGCAGCCCCCAATACCTGGGCGCGTGAAGCGGTAAACGCAGGCGGTTCAGCCGCGTGGCAATACGCGCGGTGGCGGCATGGGGGCGCGGGGTGAACCACGGTAGCCAAAGGCGTACTGTCAGCCAGGCACCTATCAGGCCTAGCGCCACGAACGTGGCCATCTGGCGCAGCCCCGGCAGCGGCGTGGCAAGCTGGACGAGATAGGCGACGAGGCTTGATATCAGGCCGAGTAATAGCCCCGGCCAAAGCCTGGCCAGCGGCTGTTCGGGCGCCAGCTGGCGAGCGCATTGAAAATGCAGGGCGTAATCTATCGCAATGCCGATCAAGCTGGCGCCAAAGGCCAGGGTCAGCAGGTTGAGCGTACCAAACAATAGCCAGGTCAAGGGCAGCGCAAACAGAACGCCACACGCCACCGGCAGCAACAGGCTGGCCAGTATCGAACCGCGCCGAAAGGTGATCCAGAGCAGCAAGGCGATACCCAGCAGCGAGCCGATGCCGATAGTCAAGGTTTCGCGCTTGGCCTGCTCGGCACCGGCGGCGGCGTGAAACACCAGCCCGCTGCGCAGCAGCTCGGCGTCTGAATGAGCATCGCTAAATTCCGCAAGCGCCGTGCCAAGGCGTTGCTGCATGGCCATATCGTAGGGGCTGGACGTGAGTTGGCCGCTGACGATGAACCAGGCAGCGCCCTCATCCTTGACGGCAGGCAGGCCGTCGATCAGGCGAATGGGGCCAGCCAGGCGCTGGTCCTGCCAGGCATCCAGCAGGCCAAAGGGGTCCTGGCGTGGGTCCGCGTCGCCTCCCGGCGTGAACAGCTGTCGCAGACCACGTTGTACCCAGGCGTCGTTATCGGCAGCGGCCAACGAGGGCGATAGCAGCCGATAACGGTACGCTGACAAGTCGCTGTCGGGGGTGTGCAGAATGTCATCGTCAAAGGCCGTGACGCTGGCCGATTGTTCAAGGCGGGCCTTGAGATCCGCAACCAGCCGAGCCGGCGCTTCGCCCTGCACCAGCAGCACGAAGCGGTCCTCGAAGGCTTGCGTCAAGCGCTGTTCGGCGTATTCGAGCAGCGCTCCCTGCCGGGTTTCCGGGAGCAGCGCAGTGATGCGCGTATCCAGCGCTGCGCCTTTGCTCAGCAGGCCAGCCAAGAGCAGGGCGCAGCCCAGCAGCAGCCCCGCCCAGCCGATAGCTGCCAGACGCTCCAGGCGCCCGGGACGCGTTGCTTCACTCACGGTGTGTGCTTATCGTCTTCAAGGCGCTCGCAATCCGCGCCACTCAAGGCAAGCTCGAGGCGGTCATCATTGGTGAACGCGATCTCGACACGCTCTACCTGCTGGTTGCCGTGAACCATCAGGTGGTCAAGCCGTTGGGCGATGTTCGCTTCACTGGGAGTAAGCGTGGCCTGCCACTCATCTTGAGTGCCGCTGAGTTCGATGGCGAAGTATCTCTCCAACGCCTGCCAGTCGCCTGAAAGCAGGCCACCAAGCACCGGGGCGACCGCCTGAAAACCCATCGGCAGCTCGTCGTTGTCCGCGCTCAGCACCACGCGGTCATTTATGGGGGAGGTCGTTTGCCAGACAAGCCCCGCGTCTTGATGTTCAAAGGTTCCACGGCTTTCCAGCTGACTATCGAGATCGGCTAGCCAGCGTGTCTGCTCGAATCGCCCGCACTGCGGTGCATTGTCAGCCAGGCGTGCGGCAAGCTCGTCAGTGTCAGGAGCCGCCCACGCGGTGGCGCTGGCGGCCAGCATGGTGAGGGCAAGGGCACAAAAGGCTGCTTGGTTAATGGCGCGCATCATTGATTGGCCTCCTGCCAGGCGAGCAGACGTTCCCGCAGAACGGGGGGCGATTCCAGGCGCATTTCGCGGTCTTCAATTCCGACGGCCACCTGAACGCTCCAGGCGCGCGTCAGGCGTTTGCGTGTGTGTGCATCGCGGATGGTGTAGTCGATCTTGAGGCGGTTCTCCCACTCGCTCAGGCGCGCTTCGATTGCGATTCGCTGGGCGAATAGCACCGGGGCCGCGTAGCGCAGGCGTAAATCGATCACCGGCCAGGCAAACCCTGAGGCCTGCATTTGGGGATAGTTGTAATCGAGCGCATCAAGCAGCGCGCAGCGGGCAATTTCCAGATAGCGCACATAGTGGCCATGCCAGGCCACCTGCATCATGTCGATATCGTGGAACGGTATCGTCAGTTCGGTCTCGTAGCGGGGCAGTTTGCCATCATCAAGCGTCATATAGGCTCCAGTGGCGTTGGCGAATCACGTCACACAGGGTGCGGAGTTCGTGTTCCAGGGCGCGGTCTTCGCCAAGTGCCGGAAAGATCTGGCGGCAGTCGGTCAGAAATTCAGCCAGACGGTCGGGCAACGGTGGCGTATCGCCTATCTGGCTGCGTAGCTCAACACCCTGACAGGCCGCGTGCAGCGTGGCGGCCGCGACCTGTTCTACCAGGGTGAGCACACGCAGCGCATCGCGGGCGGCAATCGTGCCCATGCTGACCTTGTCCTGATTGTGGCATTCGGTGGAGCGCGAGAAAACGCTGGCGGGCATGGTCAGCTTTAGCGCCTCGGCGGTCCATGCGGATGCGCCGATCTGCACGGCCTTGTAGCCATGATTAAGGCTGGCCCGCTCGGGGGCGGCGCCGCTCAGGTTGCTGGGCAACCCATGATTGAAACGAGCATCCACCAGCAGCGCCAGTTGGCGGTCGAGCAAATCCGCGAGGTTGGCGCAGGCCTGCTTGAGGCTATCCATGGCGAAGGCGACATGGCCGCCGTAAAAGTGGCCGCCGTGCATGACCTTGCCTTGTTCGGCGTCGATCAACGGATTGTCGTTGGCGCTGTTGAGTTCGTTCTCGAGAAACTGGCGCCACCAGGGCAGGGCATCTTCCACTACGCCGATCACATGCGGGGCGCAGCGCGTCGAGTAGCGATCCTGAAGGCGCGATGAGTTGCGCGGCGTATCGGGCGCGTGGAGATCCTCGCGCAGGCGTTCGGCTACCTTGTTCTGCCCCGGGTGCGGTTTGGCGGCGAAAAGCTCGGCATCAAAGTGGTAGGGGTTGCCGTTCAGCGCATGCACACAAAGCGCCGTGATACGGGTGGTCAGGCGCGCCAGATAAGTGGTGCGGGCGAAGGCGAACACGCTCAGCGCTGTCATCACCGCGGTGCCGTTCATCAGTGCCAGACCTTCCTTGGGCTTCAGGCGATAGGGTGTAAGCCCGTGCTCGGCGAACACCTCAGCCGTAGGCCGCCGCTTGCCGTCATGAAATACGTCCCGCTCACCGCACAAGACGGCAGCCAGGTAAGATAGCGGTGTGAGATCCCCGCTGGCCCCGACAGAGCCTTCTTCAGGAATCACCGGTATCACGTCGTGTTCAAGCAACCATGTCAGGCGCTCGAGAAGTTCGACGCTGACGCCGGATACGCCGCGACAAAGCGAGACAAGGCGTACCATGATCACTGCCCGCGCGGCTTCAACCGACAGCGCCTCGCCCAACCCGCAGCCATGAAAGGTGTACAACTGACGGGGCAGTTGCTCCAGGTCGGAGGCGGAGACTTCGCGGGTGCAGGAGTCGCCATAACCGGTGGTAACGCCGTAGACGACGCCCTCTTCCTCTAGCAGGCGCTCGAGAAAGGCATTGCCTTTGGCAATACGCTTACGAAAATCGGGGGTCGTCGACAGAATGACGCGGCGGCGACCTTCGGCAACCGCCAACACCTCTTCAAGGCTGACCATCGATCCATCCAGAATGAGCGGCTCGCGGGTAAAAGGGCCCGCCGTCGGGTCACGCAGTATCGTCATGAAGGTATCCAGTGTCATTTATCCAGAAGGGATAAAAATTGAACCATTGCAACGGGTGCCGCCGAACGCGTTCGGCCAGGTGGTCGGCATGCGCCTGCATGGTCTCGGTAATCCACGTTTCACGCTGACGACGAGGCAGGCTCTGGGTGTCGCCAAGAAGCTCAAAGTCGATCCTGAAGTGGTCATCATCGCGCACGCAGGCCAGCGTATAGAGTGGGCAGCGCAGCAAGGTAGCCAGGCGGAAAGGGCCTTCCGGGAAGCTTGCCCGGTCGCCGAGAAAATCAAGCGGCTGGGTTCGCTCGCCTGACAGGGGAAGGCGGTCGGCGGCGATGACCACATAGCCACCAGCGTTAATGCGCTCAGCCAGCGTCTGGGCAGTGGCCGGGGTAACTTCGCTGACTTCGAGAATCTGTGGGCGCGGCTTGCCCGTGACGCGTTCAAGCAGGGCATTGAACTTGCGCGCATTGCGGGTGTGCATCATGACCGTCAGGTCGAGATTGGTATGGCGTTCGGTCAGCGCATTTACAACGTCAAGATTGCCGTGGTGGGCGACAAGGATCAATCCGCCCTGACCGCCAGCGATCGCTTGAGTGAAGCGCTCGACCCCGCTACCCACCAGGCGCTCGTCGGCAATATTGCCGCTCCACGCTTCGACCTTGTCCATCAGCGTTTCGCCAAAGGCCAGAAAGTGGCGGTAGCTTTGCCACCAACGGGCGAAAGGCTGCTGCTTGAGCGAAGGATAAAGGCGTTGCAGAAAAGCCTGGGAAGCGCGTCGCGCCGTGGTATGGACGAGAAAATACCAGAGCATCACCGGCCATAGCGCCAGCCGAAAAGGCCAGCGACCCAGGCGCCGCTGTATAGCCACCATCAGGGTCATTCCCAGCAGCGTGCCGCGTTCGCCGATCCGCGCCCAGTGATGGCTCATGGGCTCACCTCGCGGTGTGGCTGAAAGCGTCGGGCGAGCAAGCGCGGCAGGCGCCACAACATGCCGAAAAACAGGCGCGTATGCATCAGCGATATCTGCCGGTTGTCGCGCCATACGGCAAAATGACTGATGCCATCGCGCGGGTAGTGCACGCGTACCGGCCGGTGCATCATGGCACCTTGTGCCCAGTGCCAGCGCACCAGCACTTCGGTATCGAAGGTCATGCGATTGCCGCAGGGATGGCGGGCCAGCATTCGGTTGAGCGGCGCCACCGGGTAGAGCCTGACCCCGCACATCGAGTCGCGAATATCCAGCGATAAGGTATTTATCCACACCCAGATATGAGTGGCGTAGCGGCCATAGAAGCGCACTCGGGGCACGCTGGCATCATAGCGAGGATAACCCACTACCAGCGTGTGCTGGGCTACCGTTAGCGTGGCGAGAAACGCGGGCAGGTCGTCGACCCCGTGCTGGCCGTCGGCATCGACCTGAAGTGCATGGCTGAACCCCAGCTGCTCGGCGTAGCGTAATCCGGCACGTACCGCCGCCCCCTTGCCCTGGTTAGTCTCAAGACGCAGCAGGTGATGGCCCTGTTCAGCCAGGCGATCCAGAACGGCGGCGCACTGCTGATCACTGCCGTCATCGACCAGCAGCAGCGGTATCTCAAGCGCTGCCAGTTCCGTGCAGAGCGGAGTGATCGTCGCTGGGTGGTTGTACACAGGGATCAGGATACAGGGCCTTGGCTCAGCCATGCTGATCTCCCTTGGGCGCTTGCAGGCGAACCCGCCCGGCGCAGTGGCGCCCTTCCTGGGAGTCAATGCTAAACGCGATACCGTCTTCGCGGCGGGTCAGCTCCAAGGTGAAGCGAGTGCCGGGCAGCAGCGCGCGCGTAAACTTCAAGCGCTCGATACCCAGAAACACACCTCTGTGGCCAAAGATATCGTGGGCATAATGGATGGCCCACTGCACCATCACCACGCCCGGGACGATCGGATACTGATCGAAGTGGCCTTCCAGAAACACCAGCCGCTCCGGAACTTCCAGCGTCAGTACGCAGCTGTTGGCATCCAGAGGATGCTCGCCCAGCCAGCGCGGCGCTTTCGGGTCGTCCAGGTCGGCAAACAGACGGTTGATCAGCGTGCGGTCCAGCTTTCCCTGGGCATTGCTCGGCAGCGTTTCGACAAAGCGCCAATAACGGGGCACGGCAATAGGCTCCAGGTGATCGAAAAGGTATGTGCGCATACGCTGGATCAAATGCTGCCGAGCTTCACGCTGGTGCGGAAGAGATGCTTTATCCAGCACGACCACCGCACCCAGACGGCTGTCGTCGCGGTCAAGGTCGACACAGCGTACTTCGCTGACTTCTTCCACTGCCGTAAGGAGGCGCTCCACATGATCAAGTGAAACGCGCTTGCCGCCAATCTTGACCAGACGATCCGCTCGACCCAGGAGCGTGAAGCCGTCATCTACCGGCGCTACCTGGTCAGGCTGATGCCACCACTGCTGAGGCATCTCAAGATACGGCGATCGCAGGCTCAGGCCGCCATCTTGAAATGCTAACTCCACGCCGGGCAGCGGCTGCCAGCTGATACGGCGTGTTTGGCGACGCTGGGCAATGCCGCCCGTTTCGGTGCTGCCATAGATCTCGATGACCGGCGCCTGTAACAGGCGTTCAGTAAGCTGCGCATGTTCCAGTGCCAAGGGCGCACCCGATGAGAACACGCGGGCAGGCGGCTTAG